>JBEVMI010000423.1:0-6866 GCA_040508685.1 Spongiibacteraceae bacterium | reverse complement strand
AGTCCCAGTGCGGCGACCTGTTCCCGCAATTCGTTTTCGAGCGGACCTTTGCCCACCAGGCACAGATGCAGCTGCGGCACCTCGCTGGCAATACTAGCAAAGGTCTTGAGCAGCAGTTGAGGACGTTTGTGCGGTACCAGTGCGCCAACTTGTCCGACGACAATCGAATCGGCACTCAATCCGAGCCGCGAACGCAAAGCCGAATCACGCACTGCTAATGGTTTGAACACCTGGGTATCGACGCCGTTATGAACGACACGACCATCGACACCGGCTTTATGCATTGAGTGGTCGCGGGTGTACTGGCTCGGAAAAAATACGGCGTCGGCAAATTTGACCAGCCATAAATAATAGGCGCGCTTGATTGCCGGGTGGTGGAAATGGCAGAGCACGGGAACCTTGGCGGCACGACCCATCGGCACGGCGAGTTGGCAGGGCAGCCCGCTGTTCGCGTAAATAATGTCTGGTTGCCAGCGTGAAATCATTTTCCGCAAACCGAAAAGTGATTCCACGTAACGTAAAATCGGTAGCTGGGATTGGATTCCATCCAGCATCAGTTCCGGATACTGCAATGTCTCGATGGCAAATGCATTGGCCTGGATGAATTTGTCCATGGCGGGTTGGTTGCGTACGACTATCGTTCGAAAGCCGGCGTCTCGCAGCGCTTTCACCGATTCGATGAAACAGACTTCCGAACCACGAATACCGTTGTCGCCATAATGCAGCATCAATACCGTTTTCATTGGCGACATCCCTGCCGGTTTGCAGTGTTTTGATGAAAGTCGGATTGCACGTCATTCGCCAGGAATGTTGATATTGTATTTTTTGACGAGGTCATAAAGTGTTGGGCGAGTGATACCCAAAATTTTGGCAGCCGCGGAATAATTGCCATCCGTAAGCGACAAGGCCTGCGTAATCGCGGAACGTTCGGCCTCCTGGCGCACATGGCGCAGATTGATCGACAGTGACTGCGGTGTGCCGAGTGCCAGATCCAGAGGCGTGATGTATTTGTCTTCGCACATGATCACGGCGCGTTTGATCTTGTTCTCCATTTCGCGAATATTGCCGGGCCAGTGGTAGGCCTCGATAACCTCGGCGGCTTCCTGCGAAAATCCGTTGATTTTGCGGCTCTGCGTCGCGGTGTATTTTTGCAACAGATGCCGTGCCAGCAAAATCTTGTCGCCCTGACGCTCGCGCAGCGGGGGAATTTCGATGACCATTTCGCAAATGCGATAATACAGATCCTCGCGAAACGTGCCATCGCGCACCATCTGTTCCAGGTTTTTATTGGTCGCGCACAAGACGCGCACATCAACCGCTATTTCTTCGCGGCCTCCGACCCGTTCGATTACACGCTCCTGCAGAAAACGCAATAGCTTGGCCTGCAGAGACAGCGGCATATCGCCGATTTCATCGAGGAACAGCGTACCTTCCTGGGCGGTTTCGACTTTGCCGAGCGTGCGTTTCACCGCGCCGGTGAAGGCTCCTTTTTCATAGCCGAACAGTTCGCTCTCCATCAGGTTTTCAGGTACGGCCGCGCAATTGATGGCGACAAAACGCCGCTCGCTGCGCGGGCTTAAATTGTGCATCGCGCGCGCGATGACTTCCTTGCCGGTCCCACTTTCTCCGAGAATTGTACAAGTGACGTTGGATGGGGCGACTTTTTCGACCATGCGGCAGACGCGCAGCATCATGGGGTCGGAGGCGATTACCCCGGCTAGCGGCGATATGCGCTGCTGCTGAAGAAGGCGATTCTGCTCTTCGAGCGCATGAATACTGTATGCGCGCTGGACGATCAGATCGAGCGTCGTGGCGTTGATTGGCTTTTGATAAAAATCGTAGGCACCGAGTGCGACTGCTCGCACGGCGTTTTCGTAATCGTGATTACCAGTGATGACAATGATCTTTGTGGCGGGCGCCAGCCGCATGATTTCCTGCACACATTTAAAACCTTCTTCGACGCCCTCCGCATCGGGTGGTAGTCCAAGGTCCTGCAACACCACCGCAGGAACGTGCTGACGCACTGCAGCAATGGCGTTTTCACGATCATCGGCGAGCACGACGTTGTATTTGTCGAAGTGCCAGCGCAACTGGCTACGCAGCCCGATATCATCTTCAACGATCAGCAGGGTTTCGGGTTGCGCGGGTTTGCTCATGGTTGCGTTGGATACCGTCGATGATCTGGGTAGGTATTAAAAGCTGGTGGTCGGCAGCACGATGGTGAACGTCGTACCCTCATCGACAATACTGTCGACGGCAATGCTGCCGCCCAGCGAAGCAATGAACTCTTTGGTCTGGTAAGCGCCGATGCCCATGCCCTTGCCCGATTTGGTGGTGACAAAAGGCCGAAACAGCTGGTTTTTGATGAAATCCTGATTCATGCCGCCACCGTTGTCTTCAACCGTGATGATGGCGTTGTTGTTTTCGCGACGCAAGGTAACATCGACAAAACCATGTGGTTTGGTGGCCTCCTGCGCGTTGCGGATTATGTGAGCAAGCACCATCGTCAGACGATCCTGATCGGCGTTGACGCGCAGGTCGGTATTTTCAAAACGGAGCGACGGCACCGGGCGCTGTTCTTTGCATTTCTTGATGGATTCCATCATGACGCGGTGCAGCTCGAGGCTGCGCAATTCGCTCGGTTCATTCTGCTGCAATTTTTTCAGCAAGTTGCTCATGCGTCCGACCGAGTTGTCGATGGTACGGATTGCGTCTTCAAAAAATTCGGGGTTGTCGCGATGTTTGGCCGCATTTTCGACCACCAGTGCCTGTTGCGCGATCAGGTTCTTGAGGTCGTGCATGATGAAGGCGGTCAACTTGTTGAATGCATCGAATTGCCGTGATTCTGCGAGCATTTCCGCGGCTTCATGGCGATCAAGATACGAGGCCAGTTGACGGCCCACGGTCTTGGCCATGTCCAGGTCTTCCCAGGTCAACGAGCTGTCGAGCTCTGGCTCGGTCAATACGATGAAGCCAAGTAATTCAGTTTCGGTAAGCAGGGGCAGCACTAACCACAAATGGTCGATGCGGCTCATCCACGACGGCAGCAAGGTGTTGAGTGCTGCCATTGGGTGTCCGGCTGGCTCTTTCGGTGAAAACACCCATTCGTCGTTGCGCAGCTCCTGACAAAAAGCTGAGCCCAGCGGTTCATCGACTGATTCGGGCAATTGAAGATTAACCGCACATACCGGCGTGCAGCTTTCACCCTGCCGCAGCCAGAGTGCACCGCCGGGGCTTTTGAAAATTGCGGCAGCGGCTCGAATCGCGCGCTCGTGGAAATCTTCTTCGGGCGATGGCTGTGACAAATAATTGATCAATTTCAGCCATTCGAGGCGATAGTCATATTTGTGGTGAAAAAAATGTTTGTTGATCCAGACATTCAAGCGCGAACGCGCAGTGCGAGACACGAACACGATGGCGATCGCCATCAGGGCCACAAACAGCAGCAGGATCTGCATGACGGTGCCCCAGCTGCCGCCATACAGTTGTACGTAGTAACCGCCAAGCGCCATCAACGCAAAAAAACTGCCGGATGCGGTCAGGCTGGTAGTGTAGAAAACGACGGGGCGCGAAATTGTCAGGCGTGCTTGCTGGTGGCTCTGGTTGGCCACGGCGAGAGAGCCGAGCGCCATGACCAGCGCCGCAAGACCATTGATACCGCCGCGCGCCTGCCAGAGTTCTGGGTCCAGGCGATGAAAAATAACGCCATGGGAAAACAGGTAAACGTCGTAGACGAAAATTGAGCCGATCGCGATGCTCAATAATTTAACCAAACGGAATTGCTGGGAGTTGCGATACAGCTGTTCGACCGCGACTAGACCGAGGACAGCGCTGAAGAGTCCCACCCAGATTAGCGTGTCAATGTTTTCAACAAGCGGGTGGTCGGTGAAAAATAGTATCACTGCTGCGATCAGCGCCGCGATCCAGCCAATTTGCAGCACGGCATTAGCCTGTAGCGGCAGCCTCCGGCCCATTATAAATTTCATGCATCCGAGCAGGGCATTTATCCAGGCACCATCGCGTGCGATTTCGAGAATTAACAATGCAGGCTTCGGTAGTGACCACCAGTTTTGGTCGCCGGCGATGCATAACTGCCACACCGTCGAAATAACCGTTGCCAGAATGAGGCTGAACGGTATGGAGCGTTGTCGCCACAGATAAATAAGCAGGAGGCTGAGCGCAAGAAAAATGCACCCGCCAGTAAGGTTGCTTAAAAAGGAAATTTGATCTTGGGCCATGGCGTGGGCGAGGGTTCTGCGGATAATTGTGTCTACATACCCAAGCTGCTACATAGGTATTTGTCGAGTAGAATTATTATAGTCGGCGTGTAGTGCTGCGCGTACAAGCCACAGCAATCCACACCGAGGTGGGAATTAGGCGGTGGTGGTTTTGCTAATCTGACGCAAATTTGTCACGATATTGTCCATTGCGCGATCAAACAGCGCGCCACTATCCAGCACGCTTGCGCGATGTTGTTGCATGTCGTAAGCGAAATCCTTGCGCGCTTTTTCCATTACCTTGAAGCCAAAGCGATTGACGAAGACGAAGGTGTCCGAGACCTCAATTTTTGAGGCGAGTTTGCAACGAAGAATTTTGCCGCGGCGACTGTCTTCGTATGATAACCACGTCCCGATCTCCATGGTGTCGGCTTTTTTGATGAACTCATAAGTCAGCGCTTTGTAGCGGGCTTGCTGACGTTCGAGAGCGGTCATTTCCTGCCAGCTTTTACTGCCGCTACCCGGTGTGTGGCCCAGCGCAATAGCTTGCTCCGCAGAAATAGTCTTGAAGTCGACCGACGCTTTTGCCTGCAGTTGGTCCAGCACTTCGCCGATAGCGCGAATTGCACTTTGCGATGCCTCCGCCGTAATGGCGATTTTCGACAATCCCTGTGCTATTCGTTGCAATAATTCGGGTTTGATTTTGCTGAGTCTTTGCAGGGAGCGTGGATCATCGTGTCGGCACGAAGCCCACACCAGATCGTCAACCAATTGCATGGCTTCCAGCCACTCAGGGCTTTCTTCACCGTGGCGAAGATGGATCAAGACCAGCAACTGCTGCCATTGATCGATCAGAAAGCTGCTGATCGCCGGCGGCAGCTCCATCTTTTCAAGGCGACCGAATAGTAATTGTTGCACCAGCGTTTTAGCCTGCTGGGTTTTAGCCTGCCCTTCGATCGCTTGGCTGGTACGGCGTTCCACTAGAGATGTTCGGTGCTCTTCTTGCTGCACAAATTGCTGCAGATCAGTGAGCTTCTCCATAAAAACTTGTTCGTTATCGGCGTATTGCTCGCTGATTGTCTGCACAATTTCTGCAATTTTATTGTGCAGCTTATCTTTGTTCGGCTGTTCCGAGTCGTCCCAGCCAATGCTGGCGTCGGCGATTGTGTTGATTAATTTACGCGCAGGATGATTGGCGTGGCTAAAGAAGCCTTTGTCCCGCAGTGCAACTTTAAGAATCGGTATTTGCAAGCGGCTGATCAGTGCCTGCACGGTGATTGGCAGGTTGCGATCGTCGAGTACAAAATCAAAAAACATCGCCACCAGATTGATGACATCTTCATCTGGTTGTTGCAGCGCCCGCGGCATTGCGGGGTTGCCGGCGGTGAGCAGTGCATTGACTAGCTGGCGCAGGTCGATCGTTTCGTTGGGTTGATCGTTGTGCGGTTGTTGTCGCTGAGTCAGCAGCGCAGCGAGCTCCATGCTGCTCATCACGGGCCCCGGATTGCTGCTGTAAGCCGTGTAGTTGGGTAATTGCGTCAGGCCGAGGCGACGCATGCTGGCCAGCAGATTACTGAGTTCTGAGAAGTCGAATTGCAGTTGTTGGGTTGCTGCCGCTACTTGTGCTGCGACCTCGAGCGTGCCGGCCGCGAAATCGGGTGGCAGTGTTCCATCGGCCTGTTTTTGTACGCTGTGGCTAATTTTGGGCAGTACACCGGCGTTGATTAGCAGCTCGTTTGCGGATGTATAAACTTTGATCAGCTTGCTGGCCACCAACCGGTCAAACTGCTTGAAAATAATGATTTTGGCTTTGATATTTATGTCGAACAATTCGCAGGCTTGAGCAAAGCTGCGGCAGATTTGCTGTGGATCGAGTGGGTTGTTGTCCTGATCGATACTTACTTTCGGGATCAGGTAATCGAGGCGTGTGGCAAGATGGTAAAGCGCTTCCTGACAATTGATGCGCGCTTTGGACACCATGCTGGTGATGGCAACTTCCTGTTCGAGGGTGTCATTTTGTACCAGCGTCAGGCTTTCGGCACCGGTCGGGTCGGCGGAACTGCTGCGAGTGCCATTGGCGTTGCTGGTTTTGACGAATGTCAGGAAGTTCTGCTCGAAACCTTGGCGAAATGCGCTGATAACCCCGGCTTTTTTAAAGCGGAGTTCGCGCATGGATTCAAAATAAAGGTTCTGCTCGCTGTTGCTGGCCGCGCGGCTGGACAAATCAAAAAAAAGATCGTCGCAGTTACTGAAAAGATCTTCGAGATTATTGGCAAGAACGGTGAGCGCGTCGTCTTTGATCTGGCGGACTAGCGCCGGCAGGCTGGCCCAGGCGTTAGCCGAGCCTTCCACCATCTTGAGGTAATCTTTTTCCTTCGACATTTCCTGAAACTCCCGCCGGAGCAACAGCGGAGTGCGTCGTTAGCAGACAGCCTCGCGCGTAGATCCCGATTTCGATCAAGTCCGTGAAACAATTGCCCTAATCATAGTTGAAGCGGGGTGTAAAAAATAGGGCTTTGAAATGTCAGGATTTTTTACAGTCAGCCTGTCTTTTTAGTTGAGCGCAACGGCAACGTAATTTGAAAGATTGCTGAGCAACCCGGCAGTATCCTTGGCGGCGATCGCAAAATAAAAAGTACCTGATCCGTT
>JBEVMI010000401.1:0-8727 GCA_040508685.1 Spongiibacteraceae bacterium | reverse complement strand
TCCTTCGAAGCCTGAATTGAGACCGGCGAGCTGGCGAGAATGGCGTTGATATGGGTGATGATCCAGTTATTGGATGAATAGATAGATGGACATTACATCGAAAGCGCCAGCTGTCCCAATTTTATCAGCGCTTTCTCGACGCGTGGTTCCCACGGTACCGCCGCGTTCAGCCGAATGATGTTGCGGTATTTGCGCGTCGCCGAAAACATCGGGCCGGGCGCGATGCAGATGCCGTGTTCGAGCGCGTTTTCGTAGAGCAGCTCGGAATCGATGCCATTGGGGAACTCCACCCATAACACAAACCCGCCCTGCGGCTGGGTGACGCGGGTACCTTCCGGAAAATATTTTTCGACGGCCCGGCTCATGCGGTCGACGGCGTGTGCATATTCCTGACGTGCCTGGCGCAGATAACGATCGTAACCACCGCGTTCGAGCATGTCCGCCACGGCCAGTTGCGGGGCGGTCGGTGTCGCCAGATTCATCACATATTTTAGATATTCGACGCGCTCGATATGTTTGCCCGGTGCAATCCAGCCAACGCGCAGACCGGGCGCCAGTGTTTTCGAGAACGAGCTGCAATGAATGACGGTTTCGCCGCGCGGATCGAAACTGCGGGCGATGCAAGGGCGTTCGCCGCTGAAGCCGAGATCGCCATAGATGTCGTCTTCGATCAACGTGATTTGTTTGCGCGCCAGCAATTTCACCAGCGCGCGTTTGCGTTGATCGCTCATGCAGCCGCCGAGTGGATTGCTGAAATTCGGCGTCGCGATCACGGCTTTTACCCGCCATTGTTCGAGTGCGAATTCGAGCGCTTCGATACTGATGCCATCGCGCGGGTGGGTCGGAATTTCCAGGGCTTTCAGTCCCAGGAATTCGATGACTTGAAATAATCCGTAATAGGTCGGCGATTCCACGGCGACCACGTCACCCGCGACAGCGATCGCCCGTAAGGCGAGCACCAGGGCTTCCTGACAACCATTGGTAATGACCAATTCTTCCGGATCGGTGGGGCTGCCGATTTCGGTCATGCGGCGCGCGATCTGGCGGCGCAAATTCAGCTCACCCGGCGGAAATTCATAGCGACCGGCATTCGCCCCGTGCTCGCGCAGTGAGCGTACCAGCGCCTGATTGACCGCGCGCACCGGCAGATATTGTGCGGTGGGTACGGCGGCGCCGAACGAAATCAATTTCGGATCTTTGGCGGCCTTGACCAGTTGCAGTGCCAGCTCCTGTCCTTTCACCAGGCTCGGGCGTTTCGGTGGATTGGAAATGGCGGGCTGCTCGACTTTCTCCGCAGCGTGCAAGCGCACAAAAAATCCGGAGCGCAGGCGCGCTTCCAGTCGACCCTGGTCTTCGAGCAGGCGGCAGGCTTCGAGTGCGGTGGAGATGCTGACCTGATACTGCTGCGCCAGTCGTCGCACGCCGGGCAGGCGCTCGCCGGGGCGATAGAGATCGCGTTCGATATCGCGGGTGATGTCGCGGGCTACGCGGTTGTAGAGGGTCGGCATGTTGATGCGTTCCTGACAGGTGATAGGTGGAGTACGGCGCAGGGCAGTTATCCAGCAGGGTCAAAACAGGCGGTACAGATTATGCGTTCGATGGCCATAACAGATTATCGGCAGCCCAATCTGTACTGGTCCAAATAAAAATATCTGAATCTGTTATGGCTTGCATCCTTTTTCTAAACTGGCGGCTGACGAAATTGCTGCGAGATTTTCCACTTTTGAGCAATGGACAAGTTTTTCTCACCGGCACCGGTGCCGAATTGATTCCGATACGCGGAGTCGACGGGCGCGCATTGGCGCAATGTCCGGGGCGTGTTTTCAATGAAATTAGCGGTGCTTTTGGTACTTGTATTGAACGAGATGCGTGAGGAGCCAGTGATGACAATTTGGTTTGCTTTTTTATGGGTGGCGCTGTGCTTTTTGCTATTCATCGTTGCCGAGGACGGTCGAAATTCCTCTTAATCGGCATGCGCGGCACCAATCAGGCCGGTATTCGGTGTGTTGATCAGATACGTAGGAATTGCGTGCAGATAATCCGCCATCAACGAGCTGGTTTCAAAACGTTGGCGGAAATCGCTGCCGATAAAAAAATCGGTGAAATGCAGCACGATGCCGCCGCCGATATAAACGCCGCCGCGGGTGCCACAGCTCAATGCCTGATCGCGTGCCGCGGTGCCGAGTAATAAACAGAATTGCGCCAGTGTCGCGCGACCGAAGGGATCGCCGGCGAGGGCGCTGTTTACAATATCGGCGGCGGCCAACGTTGAGGTGGTGTGTCCGCTGATATCGGCGAGCGCGCGATGCAAGCGCTCCAATCCTGGTCCCGACAACAAAGTCTCGCGGGTTATCGGCAACTGACGATCGAGCAGCCATTTAAAAACGGCGAGCTCCTGTGTTGTTTCGGGTGCGAGGCCGGCGTGGCCCCCTTCACTCGGCAACACCACGAACTCACCGCCGTGCGGGGCGATGCAGGCGGCGCCAAAACCGGTGCCGGGGCCGAGCACGGTTTTGCTGCCGCCCTGGGCGGCAATACCCCCGATATTGATGACCTGTGCCGGCAGCAGATGTGGCAGTGCCAACGCTTGCGCGGCGAAATCGTTGATGACCTTGAATGACTGCAATTGCGGCAATGCTTGTGCGCGCAATTCGTCGTTGACGGCGCGAATCGAAAAATGCCAGTTGGCATTGGTCATCGCGATGGCGTCGCCGCCGACCGGGCCGGCAATCGCAATACGTACATCGGTGATGGTGCCGTCGTCATGCCGAATCAGATTCAGATAATGCCGAATCGCATCCGGCAGCGAGGCGTGCGCGTCGGTGTGCAGGGACGCAAAACTGTTTTCGATCAGGTCGCCGCGATGGGCCAAGGCGAAACGCGCATTGGTGCCGCCGATATCGCCGACCAGTCGCAGCGTCGGTTTCATTGCGGCGGTTCCTGTTGCAGAGAGTTTTGGAAGCGCTGCATGCCGCGAATCCAGCGATCGTGGTCGCCGGCCTTGCGTTGAAAGTAGGTGGCGACGCCGGGATGCGGCAGCGCCAGAAATTTTTCGGCGGCGATGGCTTCGAGCGCGCATTCCGCGACGGCTTCCGGTGTCAGCACGCCATCGCTGGCAACACTTTTTGCATTGCCGAGATTATCCAGCATCGCCGTTTGCACCCCCTGCGGACACAGCGCCGTCACGTTGATTCCCTGTTGACCGTGACTGATCGCCAGCCATTCGGCAAAACCCAGTGCCGCGTGTTTACTGACCGTGTATGGCGCCGAGCCGATCTGGCTCAACAGACCGGCCGCGGAAATCGTGTGCAGGAAATAACCCGCGCCGCGTTGCAGCATGCCCGGCAGGCAGGCGCGGGCGGCGTAGATATGCGACATCAGATTGATATCGAGCGAACGCTGCCACGCGCTGATATCGACGTCGACACCGCCATCGATAAATACGCCGGCGTTGGCGCAGAACAGATCGATGCGTCCGCAGCGATTTTCGACATCGGTAACCAGCCGTTGCACCGCTGCCGCATCGCCGACATCGCACGCCGCCGCGCCGACATGACCGCCCTCCGGATCGAGTTCTCTAGCGACCGCTGCGACACTGTCGAGCCGCAGGTCGGCGAGCATGATGTAGGCGGGTTGTTCGCGAAGAAAACGTAACGCCAGCGCGCGGCCGATGCCGCCAGCAGCGCCCGTGATAACGATGACTTTGTCGGTTAACAACATATGGCGTGTGGCTCGTTGCGACGGCGGTGAGATTTTTGCGGATTGCGCACAGGGTATACTCGCGCCGACTGTCGTTCCAGTCTCTGACCATAATCAACAAAGCCACAACACGGATGCACTTCATGCGCACAGTTGAGATTTTTTCTGCCCTTCGGTTATCGACATATCGCTTCCATCATCGTTTCGTTTTGTGTGTTCTGGCATCGGTCCTGTTGGTGGCCGGCGCGGCACAGGCATTGGATCTGCCGCCGGCATTGAGCGCGTGGCAGGGCTGGGTGCTCGATAAACATCCCGAGGCAAAATGCACGCGCGTGGCCGCCGACCTGGCGCAGCGGCGCTGCGTGTGGCCGGGTCGTCTCACGTTGGCAGTCAGCGAAAAAGGCGGCAGTTTCAGCCAGAGCCTGACGCTGGAGGCTGCGGCGTGGGTGTATTTGCCGGGTGATCGCGACAACTGGCCGCAGGGCATGACGCTGAATGGGCGCACCGCCAGCGCATTGAATAAAGATGAGCAGCCGGCGCTCTATCTGGATGCCGGCGACTATGTATTGCGCGGCAATTTCGACTGGAACGCGATGCCGCAGTCGCTGGCGCTGCCCGCCGCCATTGCGCTGCTCGATTTAAATCTGAATGGCAAAACCGTAACCAATCCCAATCTCGACGGCAACCGCTTGTGGCTGCGTGCGCAGAACGATAACGCCGACAGTGGCGCGCACAACAGCGTCAAGGTCGAGGTGTTTCGCAAAATCGAAGACCAATTGCCGCGCACGGTGGAGACGGTGTTGCGACTGTCCATTTCCGGCAAGGCGCGCGAGTTGAAGCTGGGGCGGTTTTTGTTGAAAGAATCCGAGCCGCTGCGTTTCGTGTCGCCGCTGCCGGCGCGTATCGAGGACGACGGCAGCCTGCGCGTACAGGCGCGCGCTGGCGCGTGGGAAATCCGCATGAAGGCGCGGCTGCTCGGCGATACCAATCAATTTGCGATCGAACGTCAGGGCGACGACTGGCCGGCACAGGAGGTGTGGAGTTTTGCGGCCAATCAATCGTTGCGTCGCGTAAAAGTCGACGGCGCGCCCAGCGTCGATCCAAGCCAGCTCGATCTGCCCGCCGATTTTGCCGATCTGCCGACGTTTCTGCTGGAAGCGCAAACGACGTTAACGCTCGAACAACTGTATCGCGGCGATGCGACACCGGCGCCGAACGAGTTGTCGCTGCAACGCACGGTGTGGGTCGATTTCGACGGCCATGGCGCAACCGTCAAGGATCGCGTCAGCGGCACGCTGACACAGGACTGGCGACTGGACACGCAGCCGGCGATTCATTTGGGACGCGTGCGGATCAACGGCGAACCGCAGCTGGTGACCCAGCTGCAAAAGGACGGCGCTTCCGGTGTGGAGATTCGCGAGCCGCAGGTCAATCTGGAAGCGGTCAGTCGCGTCGACCGGCTCGGCGATTTGAATGCCGCCGGCTGGCAAACCGATTTCAACGGCGTGCAGATGCAATTGCAATTGCCGCCCGGCTGGAAGCTGTGGCACGCCAGCGGGCCGGATCAGGTCGATGATTCGTGGGTATCGCGCTGGAATCTGTGGGCAATCTTTTTGAGTCTGCTGATCATCGGCGCGATTTTCCGCTTGCTCGACTGGCGCTGGGCCGTGGTCGCCGCGGCGACGGTGGCGCTGGTCTATCACGAAAATCTGGCGCTGATCATTTTGATGTTGCCGCTGCTGGTGGCGATCGCGTTGCTGAAAGTGATCAGTGCGCCCATGGCGCGGCTGTGGATTCAGCGCGTCGGTTATGGGTTCGGCGCGCTGCTGGCGTTGGTGATTCTTGCATTCGCGGTCGATCAGATCCGGCGCGGGATTTATCCGCAGCTGGAGCTGCCGTATTCGATCGCAGACAGTTCGCAGAATCGTTATTCAGCGAGTGCTCCTGAGCAGGAAGAGTACGCGGCTGCGCCGGCCCCGGCGGTGGCGATGCAAAAAAGCGATTCTGCGAAGGATGAGCTTATCGTCACCGCGCGCAAACGTTATCAGGCATCCAACAATGTGCAGACCGGACCCGGCGAGCCGCAGTGGAACTGGCAACCGGTAGCGTTGAGCTGGAGCGGGCCGGTAAAAGCCGATCAGCCGCTGCAGCTTTATCTCACCGGCACCTGGCTGACGCGCCTGCTGAAGTTTTTCAATGTGATTCTGGTAAGCGCATTGGCTGCGGGAATCCTGCGTGCGCTGATGCAAACGCGCCCGAACGCAACGGGGCATTTCAGTGGCGGCAGTGCCGCAGTCGTCGCACTCGCCTTGGTTGCCGCTTTGGGATCAATAGTGCCGACAGCCGCACACGCCGATGATTTTCCGCCCAAGCCGCTGCTCGACGAATTACAGAAACGGCTGCTGCGCGAGCCGGCCTGCGCGCCGGATTGTGCGGCAACCGAGGCGGCATTCCTGCAAATAGCCGACGGTCAGTTGATCGTGAAATTGCGCGTCGTGGTCGCCGCCGATCTCGCCGTTGCACTGCCGGGCGCAAGTAACTGGCAGCCGCGCACGCTGTTGGTCGATGGGCTGCAGACAAATACCGCGGCGCGTGCCAGCGACGGTACAACGTTGTTGCCATTGAGGAAGGGCAATCACGAAGTGGTGCTGGAGGGGCCGCTCAGCAGCGATGACATCACGCTGCAATTTACGGATCGCCCGCACACTGTCAGGGTGCTCGCCGATGACTGGGATGTATTCGGCATCAACGGCAATCTGCTCGCCGCCAACAGCGTGCAATTGCAGAAACGCCAGCGCACCGCGCAACAGGACACCTTGTTGCCGGCGCCGGCAAAACCGTTTGTGCGCGTCGTGCGGCATCTCGACCTCGATCTCGACTGGAATGTGACGACAACAATCGAACGCATCGCGCCGGAGCAGGGGGCGATCAACCTAACGCTGCCGTTGTTGCCGGGCGAATCGATTGTCAGTGGCAATGCCGAAGCGAAAGAGGGCGCGGTGACAGTCAGTCTCGGCTCGCAGGACCGCAGTTTTTCGTGGACATCAACACTACCGCCGGCCGCAAAGCTGACCTTAACTGCGGCACCGGGCCAGCAATGGGTAGAGGCATGGCAGGTACGGGCGTCGCCGCGCTGGCATGTGGCCGGCGATGGGCTGGTCGCGATCAAGGGCGACGGCAGTGCCGAGCGGGAATGGCGGCCGTGGCCGGGCGAAACGCTGACGCTGCTGGCGCAACGACCCCTGGCAGTGAAAGGGCCGAACACCACGGTGGAGCGTGCGACGCTGGCGTTGACACCTGGTAAACGCAGCAGCGCGCTCGAAGCCAAATTGCGCATCAGCAGCAGTATCGGCGGCGATTACCGCGTCGCGCTGCGCGAGCCGAATGAATTGAAGAGCGTCAGCGTCAACGGTGTCGATATTTCGCAATCGCGTACCGATGAAAAGGTGGTGGTGCCGCTGACGCCTGGCGATAACGACGTAGTGATGCAGTGGGAACTCGCGCGCGGTGCCGATTTTATTACGCGTACCCCCGCGCTGGCGCTGGACACGATCGGCAACAATATTGATTTGACGCTGCAATTTCCAGCCGATCGCTGGCCGCTGTGGGTCAGTGGTCCGCACATCGGCCCGGCGATGTTGTACTGGGGTGTGCTGGTCGTGATTGTCGGCGTGGCGGTGCTGCTCGGCGCGATTACACAGCGTTTCCAGTTGAGTATTCCGCTCAAAACCTGGCAGTGGCTGTTGTTGTTCATCGGCATGAGTACGGTCAACAGCGTCGGCAGTCTCGCCGTATTGTTATGGTTCTTCGCACTGGAGGCGCGACACCGTCTGGCGCAGAAGCCGGGCGGACTGCCGCGGAACGATTTTTATTATCTGATTCAGATCGGCATTGTCATGTTGTCACTGATTGCGTTGATTGCACTGGCCGCGGTGATTCCGCAAAGCCTGCTGTCGACGCCGGATATGCAGGTGACCGGCAATGGCTCGACCAATTATTTCTTCAACTGGTACCAGGATCGCAGCGGCGAAGTGTTGCCGCAGGCGCAGGTGATCAGTGTGCCGCTGTGGTGTTATCGCGTGGCGATGCTGACGTGGTCGTTGTGGCTGGTATGTGCACTGCTGCAGTGGGTGAAATGGGGCTGGACGATTTTTGCCGAGGGTGGTGTCTGGCCAAAAAGGACCGTCAATGATTGAGCATCCCACGCAAATCCAGCTGATCATGCTGGCAGTATCGCAGGCGCTGTACGCGCTGGCGGTGTTCACATCGCTGCTGGTCATCGACCTCGGCAAACGCGAATGGGCGCCGCAACTGGCGACCGTGATTATCGTCGGCTTGATCGGATTTACTGCTGCGGGTTTTGTCGCGATCCCGCCGACCATCGTCGCGATGGCGTGTTACACCATCGTCGCCACGGTGTATGCGCCGCTCACGGAGACCTGGAAGCGCCAGATTCGTTACGGCGGCATGATGTTGGGTTTGCTCGCGGGGTTTCATCTGGTCCCCGGCATCCACGATGTGCCGCTGTATTCGCGCTGGTGGGAGAGCGGCAGCACCCTGTTGCCGTTTGCCCTCGACATCGACAAGGCCTACGCCGGCCTGCTGTTGGCGTTGATCGCTGCGCAGTTTCATCCGCAGAAACGTTCGCTGGAATTTTTATGGCTGATTCCCGTCGGTGTCGGCGGGCTGATTCTGATGGTGCTGTTGCTGGGGTATCCGCTGCAGCCAACGATTCCCAAATATGCGGCAGCATTTTTCTTCGTGAATCTGGTCGTGACGTGTTTTGCCGAGGAGTTGTTTTTTCGCGGTGTTCTACAGCGCGAATTGATGTTGTACCTGGCGCCATGGCCGGCGATTGTGATCACCGCGGTAGTGTTCGGCGCCGTGCATTTCGCGCGCGGCTGGGAGTTTGCGCTGGTCGCTGCCGTGGCGGGATTGCTCTATGGATTTATCTATCGCCGCACCGGGATTCTGTCACTCAGTGTACTGGCGCATTTTCTGGTCAATCTGGCGTGGTTCATGTTGTTC
>JBEVMI010000387.1:0-4928 GCA_040508685.1 Spongiibacteraceae bacterium | reverse complement strand
CTGGCGATGTCGTTGTTCCCCACTGATTTTCGACCCACACTTCTAAATGCACTTCGCTGCGGCCGTCGACTTGTTTTTTGTCGCGCACCTTGCCTTTGATCCAATAAGTGTCACCGGTATAAACAAATTTGCGATGCTGACATGAAAGCTTCCATAACCAGCCGTCGTCACCCATCCAGTTCGTAAGCAGGTTGGTCAGGAAAGTTTCGCGCATACCGCCGTAGTCATAGCTCACCGGAATGCCAAGTTCATTGGCCCATTCCTTCTCCCAATGCAGACGCTGCACCGTATCTGGCACATTGAGAGGATTCGGCGTAAACATCCCTGGGACCTTTTTGCGAATTTTGTACGATAGCCGGAATGCGCCCGGCGGCGTCAGCTGCATGCCCCAGCCGATATGCCAGATCACCAAATCGCTGGTGCGCATGGGGCCGCGCACGATGGTTGGCAGCGATTCGCCCACGGTCACATCTTCAAAATACAGTGTATTGGCGCCGCGAATAGTTTCCGCTTCATACGCGGCATCAATTTCGGCAAGCTGCTCGGCAGTGTAGGGTTTTGGCAGCTCGTATTCTTTTTTGCGTTCTTTAGACGCGTGGCGCTCGGCGCGAATCCAGGTTCCGCGCTGAATTGCATGCAGTTCGCCATTTTGATTCTGAAATATGTAGCCCTGTACTTCACTGACCGTGCGACCGCTAAAGCTGCTTTTGTCGTTGATCTGCACACCAATCAGCGCAGCACGCTGTTTCAGCTGATCGCCGACATGCAATGGGCGCCACCACTCGAATTCCATTTGCGCTTGGTATGAGCCGAGGCCAATCAGCGGGTCGCCTTTCAGCAGAGCTTTGTTTTCCGGTGCCAGTGTCGGTGCATCCGGCTCGCCCATTGTGTAGAGAAAATTCGGCGGCGCAATCAAGCCGCCCCAGCGCGTTTTCTTGCCGTATTCGCGGTCGCACCACAGCGGATTTTCGTCGCCGTAACCGTAGGCAAAATGGCGGGTACCGTCCCACGTGACTTCGTAGTTATGTGGTGGTGTCGGTTTGTTGTATTGGATGCCGATACGCTGGCGCAGCTTGGCAATGCCTTCGTCGGTGAGGACTCCGTACCCTGAGGGTTGGTTGTCTGTGCTTGCACTCATAGGGGTAGTCCTCATGCGTAGCTGAAGGATTCAGTGGGCAAGCATACTGATACCAATGTGGGCACGACCACTGTTACGTTTCCAATGCGACACGTGCTCGTATTGTTGAAGAATACGGGTATGTGGTCGAGCATGGCGGTCGGCGCGATAACTTACCAAGTGTAATCACTATGCCATGAGGAACTGTTGCGGTGCGCGATGAAAGCGTCGGGTTGGCGGGCGAGCGCGCGGCACGCATAATCTGGCATGATTCTCGGTATGCAGGATGGCTTGACTCTGAGCTTTTCCAACAAGGCTTCCTCCCGAGGTAAATATGTCCAATTCATCAGTCCACTATGAAGAACGCGACGGCGTTGCGATCATCACCTACGACCGTCAGGAGCGCCGCAACGCCTGGGATGTCGCCATGTATCGGGAGGTGGTGGAGGCCATTCAACGTGCCAACGCATCTGACGCGGTGGGTGCGATCGTGATTACGCATGCAGGGCCGGTGTTCTGCGCAGGCGCCGACTTCAAGGGCGCGCCGCCACCGCCCGATCCTGTGACCGGCCGGTCACCCAATATCGCCGAAGTCTCCATGCAGCAGGATTCAAGCTGGCTTCATCTTTTGAGTGAATCCAAGCCGTCGATCGGTGCTTTTCACGGCGCATGTGTCGGGCTGGGGGCCACGCAAATTCTGCCGTTTGACATTCGTATCGGCGGTGAATCTTCAACCTATGCGTTTCCGTTTCTGGCGCTTGGTTACATGCCGGAATTAGGTTGTACGGCATTGCTGCCGCAGATTGTCGGATACGCGCGTGCGGTTGATATCTGTCTCTCTTCCGCCAAGCTCGACGCCCGAGAAGCGCACCGCATCGGTTTGATTACACGGTTGACAGCCGACGATCAGGTGCTGAATGAAGCGATAAAGCTCGCAATGGCGATCGCCAAATATCCGCGTCTGCAGACGGCGCTGACGCGCCGGCTATTTCGGGAAAATGCAACGGAGCGCAACCTTAATACGCTGCTGGGCCGCGAATTCGAGGCCTTTGTCACCATGTTCAAGGCTATCAAAAAGGGTGACAAAGACGCTCAGAAAAACGGCTGAACAGACATGCACGTCGAGCGACTACTCGCGGAAAGTGAGCAATTCGATGCACGCTTTTTCGATCGGTTTCTCGGAAATGGTTTTCGGAATTTCGTCGAGAACCTGAATGATTTCCGGCAAATCATTTTTTTCGAGGTGCGCGCGACAATATGTCAACAGCGCCGCTTCGTTAAAAGACACTTTGTCGGCGGGCACGATAGCGGCTACTAGGGTTTTTTCACCTGCAACATTTTTACCTGTCGCAACGCCGTAGACAAACACGTCGGCCACCAGTGGCGAATTCATCAATACGGACTCAACCAGAGTCGTGTTGACGAAATCGCCGTTGCGGCGCACGCCACCGCCGACGCGGTGATGGAAGTAAAACCAGCCGTTTTCATCCTTGTGGGCGATGTCGCCCATGTGCAGCCAGCCGTCGCGCACTTTATCGGACGACGCTCCCGGGTTTTTATAGTAGTGCACGACGATAGGGCTACCGTCTTCGCGGCGAAAGCAGATTTCGCCGGCGACATGTGGTGGGGCGATATTGCCGTTCTCATCGAGGATTTCGGCCACCCAGCCAAACGATGGTTTGCCGATGCTGCCCACCGGTCCCTCGCCTGGCGGATTGCGCATGGCACCGCCCTCGGTGGCGCCATAGCCCTCGGACAGCACGACCCCGAAACGTTTTTCAAATGCCTGCCAAATGTGTGGGGGCATTCCCGAACTTTGAATATGGCGAACCGGATTATTGGCGTCGTCTGGTTTTTCCGGCACGGCGTAAAGCTCGGGAATCATGCCACCGAGCAGATTGAGGGATGTGCAACCATAACGCCGGCATATGTCCCAGAGCCGGCTCTTGGTGAATTTGCGACTGATCACTGCCGGGATGGCTTGTCCCAGCGCGCCCGCCAATGTGCCCTGCGCATTGATGTGAGTCAGCGAGAGACCGGTGTAGTACTTGTCGGCGCGTGTGAGTCCGAAAACCTTCGGGCTCTGGGTCATCATCATGTACTTGCGATGTGAATTGATCACCGCTTTGGGGTTGCCGGTGGTGCCCGAGGTAAACATCAAAAACATCGGATCATCCAGCGAGAATTCGCCGAGTGGCAAATCCGGGCCCGGCGTTTTCAACATGTCGACGTACCGGTGCGTCGCGAGTTGCGCCGACTGTCCAGCCGTTAACGGCAACCCGCTGTCAACGACGATCAGCCATTGCAATTGCGCGCAATCCGCGGCGACTGCCAGGATCGATTCGACGCAGTAGTCGGCGCAGATAACGCCCTTGCACTCGGTGAAGTCGAGCATGTACTGAAGTTTGGCGCCGCGTGTGCGCGGATCGACGGGTACGAAAGCGGCGTCGATGATGGAGGTCGCGACCATCGTCTCCACAAACTCGGGATGATTACTCATCATCAAGCCAACGTTGTCGGCGCGACCGATACCGAGCGCACGCAATGCGCGGGCGAGGGTTTGCCCGTGTTGATACAGCTGTGGATAGGTTCGAGTTTCTTCCTCGTAGCCACCGTCTTCGGCGATGGATACGAAGGTCAGAATCTTGGCGTCAGGTAATTCCTGCGCATAGTCGCGTATCAATTCAGCCAGGACGATTTCTGTGGGATTGCTCATGCGCTGTGTCGATCCTCGCATTGCCGTGAGTGGGAGATAATGCTGTGTAGAAAAAGCCAACTAAGTATACTTGCGAGGCTGCCTGGGCCGCATCTGCAACGCAAATTCTGACGAAATAGAGGTTAATAAAATGTCATTTTCAGGACCGCTCGAGGGTGTTCGGGTTTTGGAATTATCGGATGGCAAGGCCGAAATGTGCGGTCGTTTGCTGGCCGACCTGGGAGCGGATGTCGTTTTGGTTGAGCCGCCCGCGGGCGCTGCCACGCGCAGCCAGCAGCCCCTCGTGGCAGGCGTAAGTCTGTATTTCTCGACTCACAATGCGAACAAGCGCAGCGTCGTACTGGATTTGAATTCGGAGGAGGGGCGCTCCCAGTTTCTAAGGCTCGCCGATGCCGCCGATATCCTGATTGAAACCACCCGCCCCGGAACACTCGACGATCTCGGGTTGGCGGTTGCGTCCCTGCATCAACGCAATCCGCAACTGGTCGTGCTGTCGATATCCGATTTTGGTCAGACCGGGCCGTATCGCGATTATGTGGCTACGAACGCTGTGCAGATGGCAATGGCGGGCAGCCTGTGCCGCTCCGGTTTACCGGGCGCGCATGACCCGGTCCTGCCGCCAGGTCAGCTTGCCTATGAGAGTGCGGCGATGCAGGCGGCATGGGGTCTGATTGCCGCGTACTGGCAGCGTTTGCATACCGGCGTCGGCGACCACCTCGATTTTTCCATGTTCGAAGGCACGACGCAGATTCTCGACCCACTGCTCGGTGCCACCGGCAGTGCCGCAGCTGGCCAGAGTCAGATGCAGCTGGCCGCGACGCGAGGTCGACCGGATGCCGGTCATATGTACCCGATCTTCAAGTGCAGGGATGGCTATGTCCGCATGTGCATTCTCAACCCGCGCCAATGGCACGGCATGCGCGACTGGTTGGCATTCGCTGCCGATCATGAGTTTATGGACCCGGCGTTCGACAGCGTTTTCAAGCGCATGCAGAACGCCAAACGCATCAATTCCTTGATCGCCGAGTTGATGTCGAGCGTCAGCAAAAAGGAGGCGGTGGTGGGCGGCCAGCGGCGCGGGGTGCCGGTGGCGGC
>JBEVMI010000358.1:0-4476 GCA_040508685.1 Spongiibacteraceae bacterium | reverse complement strand
GGTCAGGAAGTGGTGGTGAAGGATGGTTATATTCCCCTGCCGAAATCGGTGGCCGACAAGGCGCTGAAGCTGCTGGATTGATTGTTGACGCAGATGTGCGCCTCTGCGCAGTCCCTCTTGAATGCCGCGGCTTTGGTCGCGGCTTTTTCTTGCAAGCTCCTGCAAGTGTTATCCAGGCAGTGTTCAAGCAGTGTCGATATGTCACATAAATGTCATAATTCGTCCTTAGACTGATGCCATGAAAGAGTTCGCCATGTCGCAAGAATATTCCTCCTCCAATGTCGAGGAGGTCCGCAGGTTGTTGAGTAGTGATCGCCAGCATGGCTGGCGCAAGTTCAAGGACCGGCTGGCGGCGGTCACGATCAGTATCGGTGGCTTCGGCGTCCTGTTCGCGATTTTGCTGATATTCTTTTATCTGCTCTATGAAATCGTGCCCCTGTTTCGCTCGGCAACGGTCGTGCCGGGTGCCACTTACTCCATTTCGAAGTTCTCGGATAATCCCGCACCGCCTTTATACCTGACACTTGAAGAGCAGAATGAGGTCGGCCTGCGCATCGATCGCAGCGGCGATGTCGTATTTTTTAAAGCCGCTTCCGGGGAGCCGATAAAAACACTGACGCCATCACTGCCTGTCGGCGTGTCGCTGACCAGTTTTGCGCTCGACTCCGATCAGAGCCACATCCTGGGGTACGGCCTAAGCGACGGCAGCGTATTGCTGCTGCGGCACGATTACATTTCCAGCTACGGTAGCGATGTGCGCAGCATCGAACCGCATGTCAGTTATCCGTTCGGTGAAACGCCGCTGGCCGTAAACGCCGGCGCACCGCTGAGCCATCTGGCGGTGCGGGATTCAGATTCCGGGCTGGTCGTCGTGGGCGTTGCCGACAATCATCTGGTCGGTCGTCGCTGGGATAAACGAGAAGACTTTCTGAGCGGAGAAAAAGTTCTGGAAGAAAGCACGCTGCCTGCATTCAGTGCCGATATCGTGCCGACACGCCTGCTGATCTCTCCCGATCAAAAATGGCTGTACGCGTTTGCCAACGACAGTGCTTATCGCGTCATCGATCTAGAGAAAGGTCAGGTGGTCGACAGCGGTCGCTTGTTTGACGATGCCGAAATCAGCAATGCGCAGTTTCTGCTGGGCGGGATCTCGATCATGGTGTCGAGCAATCGCGGCACGGTAGGGCAGTGGTTCCTGGTACGTCGTGCCGACGGTACACCGCAGTTGACCCACATTCGCAATTTCAGCACCGATAGCAGGGGCGTGAATCTGCTTGCCGCCGAACAGCGTCGCAAGGGTTTTGCGGTGATTGATGCGGACCAGCGTTTGCAGCTGATGTATTCGACGTCGGAGCGCACGCTGCTGAAACAATCGCTGGGCAACGACAAGATCACTGCATTCGCATTCAGTCCGCGCGCCAATGCCGCTCTGTATGAAACCGAAAAAGGTGAGCTGCATGTGCTGGCCGTTGAAAACCATCACCCCGAAGTATCTTGGTCGGCGCTATGGAACAAGGTGTGGTACGAACACTACGGCGAGCCCGAGTACGTCTGGCAGTCGTCTTCTGCGAGCAGTGATTTCGAACCGAAATACAGCCTGATGCCGCTGGCGTTTGGCACATTGAAAGCCGCGTTCTATGCAATGATCGTCGCCGCGCCGCTGGCGATCTGCGGCGCCATCTTTACGGCATACTTCATGGCGCCGGAGCTGCGCCGAAAAATCAAACCACTGATCGAATTGATGGCGGCGCTGCCGACCGTCATTCTCGGTTTTCTCGCCGGCTTGTGGCTGGCACCGGTTATCGAGCGCAATCTTCCCGGCGTATTTTCCTTCCTGATCATGATGCCGTTAGCGACGCTGCTCGCCGCATTCTGCTGGAATGTGACACCGATGAGTTTACGCAAGTATGTGCCGGACGGTTGGCAGCCGTTGTTGTTGGTTCCGGTGGTGCTGGGTGTCGGCTGGTTATGTTTCGGTTCCAGTGGCGTGATCGAACACAGTCTGTTTGCCGGCGATGTCCGTTTGTGGATGAAGCAGGAGTGGGGTGTCGATTGCGCGCAGCGCAATGCACTGATCGTTGGTATCGCGATGGGTTTTGCGGTTATCCCAAATATTTATTCGATCGCCGAGGACGCCATTTTCTCGGTACCGAAGCAATTGAGTTACGGTTCACTGGCGCTGGGCGCAACGCCATGGCAGACACTGACCGGAGTCGTGCTGCCGACTGCGAGCCCTGGTATTTTCTCGGCGCTGATGATCGGCCTCGGTCGCGCTGTCGGTGAAACCATGATCGTACTGATGGCGGCCGGCAATACGCCAATTATGGATCTGAATCTGTTTGAAGGCATGCGTACGTTGTCCGCCAATATTGCGGTAGAGATCGGTGAGACCGCAGTGAACAGCACGCACTATCGTGTCCTGTTCCTCGCGGCATTCGTGCTGTTCATGTTCACTTTTGTGTTGAACACACTGGCCGAAATCATCCGGCAGCGTCTGCGCAGCCGCTATAGCGTGATTTAACCGACATGTGTGAAGTAATGATGCACTCGACCATGCATTGGTCCGATTTTAACGCCCCCCGTTTTGAGGCATTTATCTGATGGCTCTGGCACAACAGAATCGTCTGTCCACCCGCGAATGGCTGAAAAGCGGCGAGCCCTTCATCTGGGTCAATGCCGCCGCAGTGACCTTGAGCACGGTCGCCGTGGTCGGGGTGCTGGCGTTGATCGCTGTGCGCGGTCTCGGCCATTTTTGGCCCGGGGATGTGGTGCAGGCGCAATACGCATTGCAGGGTGAGGTGCCGCGCCGTGTGCTCGGAGAACTGGTCGAATCCGAGACCGTCACTATCGAGCAAGTGCATGCGTCGGGCATGCAGTTCGAAAGTAACAAGCCCTTGGTGAGACGTGATCTGTTCAAATTCGGCAACCGCGATGTGACCGGCGCCGATTTCGGCTGGCTGATGCATGACCTGCTGGTGAATATCGAGGAACCGACCTCGGCTCTGGTGCTGGAGCGCCGCGAGTGGGGCAACTTTTATGGCTTTCTGCGGCAAGTGAAAGAAAAGGGCGAGGTGATTGCCGACGCCAGTATCGATGACGCGGTGGCACTGAATACTTTGCAGGAGCGGCTGGCACGCGCAGAGCAGCTGCACGAACAGATTTATGAGATTGAAAGAAAAGAAATCGGCGGCATCAACTTCAAGCTCGAAGAGCTGCGCCTGGCCGAACGTCGCCTGGAACTGAATAAAGCCAAACTGTCGGCAGCCGAGATCGCGCTGCAAACCGAACAGATCGCTGCCGATCGCGCCGTCCAGCAGAGCGAATACCAAGGCCTGCAGGGTCGTCTCGCCGAGCTGCACGAGCAGGTCGGACGCGACAGTCTTGTCGCCGAAGTCGCCGATGGCCAAACCGTCGAAATCACGCTGGACAAAATTGTGCGTGCGTACCGTCCCAACGCGATGGGGGTGTTCGCCAAATTGCAGTTTTATGCCGCCAAGTTGTGGGAGTTCCTGGCTGACGATCCGCGTGAGGCCAATACCGAGGGCGGTATTTTCCCCGCGATTTTCGGCACCGTGGCAATGGTGTTGATCATGTCGGTAATCGTGACGCCATTCGGAGTCATCGCCGCCATCTACTTGCGCGAATACGCCAAGCAGGGTGCCGTCACCCGGATCGTCCGCATCGCCGTCAACAACCTCGCTGGCGTGCCGTCGATCGTGTACGGCGTATTCGGTCTTGGTTTTTTTATCTATTTTGTCGGCGCCAATCTCGACCAGATTTTTCACCCGGAGGCGCTGCCATCCCCGACCTACGGCACCGGCGGTCTGATGTGGGCGTCGTTGACGCTGGCATTGCTGACACTGCCGGTGGTGATTGTTGCCACTGAAGAAGGCTTGTCGCGGATTCCGCGCTCGCTGCGCGAAGGCAGCCTCGCGCTCGGCGCGACCAAGGCAGAAACGCTGTGGCGCGTGGTGCTGCCGATGGCGAGCCCCGCGATCATGACCGGCCTGATTCTCGCGGTGGCACGCGCCGCTGGCGAAGTCGCACCGCTGATGCTCGTCGGCGTGGTAAAGCTGGCGCCGACGCTGCCGATCGACGGCAACTTTCCGTTCTTTCACCTCGATCGCAAATTCATGCATCTGGGATTTCACATCAACGACGTCGGATTTCAAAGCCCGAATGTCGAAGCGGCGCGCCCGCTGGTATATGCGACGGCTTTTTTACTGGTGCTGATCATCGCACTGCTGAATTTCAGAGCAGTGGCTTTGCGCAATCATCTGCGCGAAAAATACCGCGCGCTGGACATGTAACGGGTGTTCTCTATGTCATCTCTTTCTTCAGACTCTACCGTCAAAACGCACGCGATCGACATGGATCGACTCGGGCGCAATCCGACCAACAAGGTGCTCGCCAACGAGGAAACCTGTCTGTCGGTCAATGACTTGAGTCTGTTCTACAACACCAAGCAGGCGCTTT
>JBEVMI010000080.1:0-9050 GCA_040508685.1 Spongiibacteraceae bacterium | reverse complement strand
TCGTCAAAATCGCGCAAGAACACAATCTGGTCATTTTCGCTGACGAGATCTACGACAAGATTCTGTACGACGACGCCCAGCATATTCCGATGGCGAAACTCGCCGACGATGTGCTCTGCGTAACCTTTAACGGCCTTTCGAAATCCTATCGCCTGGCCGGTTTTCGCAGCGGCTGGATGATCATCTCCGGCGCCAAACACCGGGCTGGCGACTACATCGAAGGGCTGAACATCCTCAGCTCGATGCGCATGTGCGCGAATGTGCCCGCTCAGCACGCGATCCAGACCGCGCTCGGCGGCTACCAGAGCATCAACGACCTGATCCTGCCCACCGGCCGCCTCGGCCGCCAACGCGACGTCGCCTGGGACATGCTGAACTCGATTCCCGGCGTCAGCTGCGTCAAACCCAAGGGCGCGCTGTACATGTTTCCGCGGCTCGATCCCAAGGTGCATCAGATTCACAACGACGAGCAGCTGGTGCTGGACCTGGTGCGCCAGGAAAAAATCCTGCTGGTGCAGGGCACCGCGTTCAACTGGCCGGAGCCCGATCACGTGCGCGTGGTGTTTCTCCCGCAGGTGGACGACCTGGCAATGGCGATCGAACGTTTCGGCGCCTTCCTCGGTCGCTATCGCCAGTAAATCATCAGGGCATCAGTCGAGCTGGAACCCAGCGGCAGTCAGCAGTCGCCGCGTCTCCAGATCGAGCTGATGCCCGTTCGCGATAGGCACCGTCGCAATCTCCCGCCGCACCGGATACGCCTTCCGCAGGCGATCGAACCAAAGCGCCATTGACCCATCTTCTGCCCAACCGCGCAGTGCTGCATCGTCGCGGCGCGGGTCGTACACCCCCAGCAAAGCTTCGCGCAAACCAGCGACTCCGCTCCCCGTCACGCTAATCGCTGCCGACGGTGGTGCGGACGGCAGTTGGGGTAAAGACTCACCCAAAAATTTGCAGCATGCTTCCAGCAGCATGCGGGTACCGGCAAGTTTGCCGTCGAGGCTGTAGCCGGCGATGTGGGGCGTCCCCAGCTGCACTCGTGCCAACAACTCCGTCGCGATGGCCGGCTCCCCCTCCCAGACATCCAGCAGCACACGCAGGTCAGGGCGGCGTTTTAGCACCCGCAGCAGTGCCAGATTGTCGACCGCTGCACCACGACCGCCATTCAACAGGACCGCGCCGGGGTTCATCGCTTGCAGCAAGTTCTCGCCCAGCATATGAAAGGTTGGGTAATCTCCCGCGCGCGTCAACGGAACATGCAAACAAACCGCATCCCTCTCCACGACTTCCGTAAACGGAAGTTGTGGCAAATCTTCAGCAGTGACGAAGGGATCGTAGCCGACCGCATCAACCCCCAACGCACGCAACCGCCGCAGCAGTCTGCCGCCAACATTGCCAAGCCCGATCACGCCGGCACTACCCCCACCCAATAAGTTTTCCAGCACATCGTCGGCAGCGGCCAGCGCACCCAATACATAGTCGACTACGGATTGCGCATTGCTGCCCGGAGCGCTGGCTATGGCAATTCCGGCCCGCTTCAGCCAGCCCAGATCGAGATGATCGGTGCCGATGGTGGCGGTACCGACGAAGGCGACCCGACTACCCTCCAGCAGTGCGGCATCCACCGGCGTTACCGAGCGCACCAGCAGAATATCCGCGGCGGCGACGTCGGCAGCGGTAATGGACCGACCAGCCAGCGTGCGCACCTCGCCGAGCGGTGCAAACCACTCGCGCACGCGGGGAATGTTTTCATCGGCGACGATCAGGGGCAGAACGCTCATAAAAAGCCCGGGCAGGGAAAGTGGAATGAGGCCGAATCCGGCCCCGATTTCAGCACAAACAAGCACAGCTATGTGACTGACAGCATTGGGGCTCTCCGTGCAAATTTTGCTTGGAAGAACGTTGGCGAACTTCCTATACTCAACCCGAGTCGAAGTGGTATTCGCCGATATTACCGTTTAGCCATGAGCAAGCATCAACCCATCGGTGCCTGTGGCGATGGCGATCCCGGGAGGCGGTCATCAGCAACCGCAACGTTCGTGCCCCGTGCCGACTGTTTGCCATGGAGTATTCGCTATGACCCAATTGGCAGCGCCCCAGTCCCCCGACAATGTCGTGGACATCTTCTCCGGCAAACCGCTATCGGCTTTGCGCGCGGAGCAAATTATCCGCCTGGCACCCGAGTACGACGGTATCGCGATGGTTTATTCCAACCGTCATACCGACCCCAACAAACTCTATGCGATGAAGATCCTGTGCTGGGCCCTGCAGGCCGACGGCGAGGTAGTCGGACTCGTACCCTGGCTCAACCGCCTCACCCCCTGCACTGAACTCGACGACGCCGCTACCGGCCTGTGGGAGGGGTACTACGATCCCGACGCCGACAACCTGTTTTTCGAGGCACCGCCGCACAAGGTGGTCGAGCTGGAAGCCGCCGCCGACTATTTTGGCTGCGGACCCGACAACCCCAACCCCATCGTGCAGGAAATCCCCGACACCATCGGCACTCATGCCATGCTCGCCGGCAGCGATGAACACACGCTGGTGCTGACCGAGGTGTTGAGCTGGCGCCTGCGTAACGATGGTGAAGTGGAAGCCATGCTGGTCGACGAAGACAGCGTGCACGAAACGCCGGTACTGCCGGGCGCCGAATGTTTATACCCGGCCGAGGAAAATCCCCGCTTCCGCTATTTTTTCCAGCATCACATTGCCAACCAGATCAAGGCTGAGGACCCGGTGGCACTGGCGGCCATTGCAATGTTGTTCGAGCCTGGATAGTAAGGACCGAACCAAAGCATCGAAACGACCGCAACCTTCCCGCAAAATCAGCCGGCACCCTTCTCGATCACATAGAAATATTCCCCCCCCTCTACCCGCTGCGACAACAGCGGGTGACCGAGAAAATTGCAGAACTTCGGAATGTCGCGCTGCGTCGACGGATCGGTGGCAATCACCTCCACCGTCTCACCGCTGGTCATATCCCGAATGATGTTGTGCAGCATCATCACCGGCTCGGGACAATACAGGCCGCAGGTATCTAGAACGTGTTTTGCACTCATCAAAAACCATCCTGCCGTTCACGCCCCGATTCTTCATGCTGTGCCTGCTCACGCTGCAGCTGCTTCCATCCAGCCTTGGTCATCAGCGTGCAACTTTCCGTAGCCAGATCGAACACGATAACGATCTCACCGCGCTGCAATTGTTGACGCACCTGCTCGACCTTCTCGGCAAAACTCCATTCCAGCTCGCCGTAGTCCGTGCCTTCGCGCACGACGAAAGCTTCGAGCAATCCCACCAGCGCCTCACCCGATAATTGTTCTGGCGGAATCTGTAACGCTTGTTCACTCATAAGCACTGTTCATTCATAAGTACTGTTTATTGAAAAATAAAGGATTAACCCAATGCGCGCGCGTGAAAATCAATATGGTCTGCGATAAAACTCGCAATGAAAAAATAACTGTGGTCGTAATCAGCGTGACGCCGCAGCGCGAGCACCTGCCCGGATTGTGCCGCCGCCCGCTCCAGCTGCTCCGGCAATAATTGCTCGGCGAGAAATTCATCGCCCATACCCTGGTCGATCAAAATCGGCCCGGCCAATTTTGTCGTTGCCAGCAACGCGGCGCTATCGTGCTGCGCCCACAGGGCGCGATCCTCACCGAAATAAGCGGTGAAGGCCTTCTGCCCCCACGGACACAATGTCGGCGCACAGATCGGCGCAAAAGCGGATACCGAGCGAAATTTTTCTGGATTGCGCAGCGCAATAGTCAACGCGCCGTGACCGCCCATCGAATGACCAAAAATGCCGGCACGCTGTGGATCGACCGAAAAACTTTCCGCGATCAGTTCCGGCAATTCATCGACGATATAACTGTACATCCGAAAGTGCGCGGACCACGGCGCCTGCGTTGCGTCGACATAAAAACCGGCACCTTGACCGAGATCCCAACCGTCAGCATTGGCGACCCCTTCGCCGCGCGGACTGGTGTCCGGCGCCACGATCGCAACGCCGTGTTTGGCGGCATATTCCTGCGCCCCGGCCTTGGTCACGAAGTTCTGATCGTTGCAGGTCAAACCCGACAACCAATACAACACAGGGACCTTTTGAGTCAGCGCCTGTGGCGGCAGATAAATCGAGACCACCATCTCGCAATTGAGCGACGTCGATTGATGTTTCCAGCGCTGCTGCCAACCGTCGAAACATTTACTTGTGCTTTTTAATTCAAGGCTCATCGCGATGCTCTCAAGCGTGACTAGTACAAAATCACGGAACGAATACTTTCGCCGTGATGCATCAAATCGAAAGCGCGATTGATATCGTCGAGCGGCATCGTGTGCGTGACGAACTCGTCGATTTTAATTTCACCTTGCAGATAACGGTCGACATAACCCGGCAACTCGGTGCGACCTTTGACTCCACCAAATGCGCTGCCGCGCCATACACGTCCTGTCACGAGCTGAAATGGCCGCGTTGAAATTTCTTGTCCGGCGCCAGCGACACCGACAATCACCGATTCACCCCAACCTTTGTGGCAGCACTCCAGCGCTGCGCGCATCGTGTTGACGTTGCCGATCGCTTCAAAGCTGTAATCAACACCGCCGTCAGTGAGATCGACGATAACCTGCTGAATCGGACGATCGTAATCCTTCGGATTAATGCAATCGGTCGCACCCAGCAATTTCGCAAACTCGAATTTTTCCGGATTGATATCGACGACAATAATGCGCGCTGCTTTTGCCAACACTGCACCTTGAATCATGCTGAGACCGACACCCCCCAGCCCGAAAATGGCAACGGTTGAACCGGGTTCGGCCTTAGCCGTATTCAGAACTGCGCCGATACCCGTGGTGATACCACAGCCGAGCAGACACACCTTATCGAGCGGCGCCGCCTTGCTGACTTTGACGACAGCAATTTCCGGCAGCACGGTGTATTCGGCAAACGTCGACGTGCCCATGAAGTGATAAATGGTTTTGCTGTTGAGACTGAAGCGACTGGTTTCATCCGGCATCAAACCGCGACCCTGCGTGGCGCGAATCGCCTGACACAGATTGGTTTTACCCGAGCGGCAAAATTTGCAGTGGCCACATTCCGGCGTATACAGCGGAATCACATGATCACCCACAGCAACCGACGTCACACCTGCCCCCACTTCGACCACGACACCGGCACCTTCATGACCGAGAATGCTCGGGAAAATGCCTTCGGGATCGTCACCACTGAGTGTGAACGCATCGGTGTGACACACGCCGGTCGCCGCAAGCTTCACCATCACCTCACCGGCTTTCGGTCCATCCAGATTCACTTCTTCAATACTGAGCGGCTGACCAGCGGCCCAAGCAACGGCGGCGCGAACTTTCATTCTTTTCTCTCCTGAGTTTTTCGTGTCAGATGGCAGCGAGCAGTTGCTCCACACTCGCCACCTTCCCCGCAATCGAATCCTCACGGTCCGTGCGCGTGCCCAACTTCAACGTCGAACTAATACGCGGCGCACCCATTTCGTGGATGCGATAGTGACAACGTTTGATCGCCGTCATCACCGTATCCCACTCGCCTTCGATATTGGTGCCATAGGCATGCAACTGATGACTCAACCCCATGTCCTGCAGAATGCGTTCGCACTCGGCGATATAGGGCGACAGCGATAACTCGACACCGAGCGGGATCAGACAAAAATCGACGATCACCTTCATGGCCACCTCCGCAGTTTTGTGAAACAGCGGTAGTATACCGACCGCTTCCCGCTCCTGCCCTTCACCTTGGAGAACGCGCCATGTCCGCCTCATTGGTTTTTACGTTTATCAGCGCCGACAAACCCGGCCTGATCGAACAACTCGCTCAGACTGTCAGCAATTGCGGCGGCAACTGGCTGGAGAGCCGCATGAGCGAACTGGCGGGACAATTCGCCGGCATCGTGCAGGTTGAAATTCCCGAAGCCCGGCGTGTGGAATTGCGCGGCGCGCTGCTAAGCCTGCGCGAAACCGGACTCACCGTCGTCGTCGCCGATAACGCCGACCCGTCCGATAGCGCAAGTTATCGCCAGCTGCGCCTGTCCATCCTCGGCCCCGATCGCCCCGGCATCGTGCGCGAAGTCGCAAGCGCGCTGGCCGCGCGGCAGATCAACGTACAGGCCATGGACACGGTAATTACCAGCGCACCCATGTCAGCGGAGCCACTGTTCGAAGCGATGGCGGAAATACTGGTGCCGAAAACACTCGACATCGACGAGTTGAATCAGCGGCTTGATGAAATCGCCGACGCACTGACCGTCGATATTGATCTGGAGGAATCGTTGCGCTGAAAAATCCTAAAACCCGAAGCTTTCCTTCACCCATTCGCAGCGCATGGCTAACGGCCCCGAATCGGGCGCGTGAAAATCGCCATCGGTATTCCAGGTAAACGTGTGCACGCCGTTGAGTTCGGTTTCGAGATGAACGGTGGCGCTGACCCAGAACATCTTTTGCAGAATCGATTCAAAACGTCCGAGCCAATGTTCCCACTCGTATTCGACACCCTTGTATGAATTGCCGAACGGCACCACATCGGTGTGCAGGTCGTCGACAACGATGGCGTTGGCCGGCTGCGCAAACATTTCGCGACTGATCAGCGGCCAGTCCTCCGCGCGCGGCAGTGCCGCCAGCACCTGACGGTTTGTTTCGCGGCGCTCTTGCGCCACGCCAGCATCATCCGTGTAAACCACATCCTTGATACACCCGTAAACCACTGACTCGCGGGACATGGATAACCCTCACGTCAAACTGCAGTAAAACCGCTGTCAGGACAAAGCGTCACGACAGAACGGTGCCGATACCAAAACGATCTACACGGAAACCCTAGCAAAGGCCCGAAATAGTGTCACGCCGCCGGCACGCGAATCCAGCGCCACGCAATCAATAACGCCAGCAACGAAAACAACGCTGCCAAGGCGAAAGTGCCGACCGGTGAAACAGTCCACAACATGCCGCTCACCAACGCCCCCACTGCGCCGCCGAGGCCGTACGAAACACCGCTGTACAACGCCATGCCCTGGCCCTGATGACCACCGGCAAAAAACCGTCGCACCAACTCCACCGCGCAGGCGTGATAACTCGCGAAGCTCGCGGCGTGCAACATTTGCGCAAACAACAACACCGGCACATTGGTGACGGCATAGGCGATCAGCAGCCAGCGCAGCACCGTCAATGCCAGACTCGCCAATAACAGCACACGCAGACTGTAGCGGCGCAACAAGTCGTGCATCACCCAGAACAACACGACCTCGGCGAGCACCCCCAGCGCCCACAGCAGGCCGGTGTCGGCACGCGAATAACCGTTATCCTCCAGCCACACGCTAAAAAATGTGTAGTAGGCGCCGTGTGCGGCTTGCAGTAAAAAACAGGTCGCAAAAAAAGCGATGACAGCGGGTTTGCGCAAAATCGACGCGAGCGAGCCGACTTTATTTATCGCGCCGACACCCGCAGTGGTTGGCTCTTTCACGGCCAGACTGCTGACCCAGATACCGGCGAGCAATGCCAGCAGCAGCCACGGCAACCAATTCAGCGCGATGTATTCGAACAGAAATCCCAGCCCGGCGACCGCGCCGATAAATCCCACCGAACCCCAGAGCCGGATACGACTGTAAAAACGGAAATGCCCACCGAGGTGGCCGAGCGTGATCACCTCAAACTGCGCGTGCACGGCGTTCCAGAAAAAGCTGTAGCCGGTGACGATGACAATCAGCCAGAAAAAATTTTGCCGCCAGAACACAGTGGCGAAAATGAGCGTGGCAGCCAGTGCACCGAAACGAATGATGCGCAGCCGTGCCTGGGTGCGATCGGCGATCCAGCCCCAGATACTGGGCGCAATAATCTTGGTGCCCTGCATGATCGCAGCGAGCACTCCGATGCTGGCGGCGCTGTATCCCAGCTGCTGCAAATACAACGGCCAATAAGGAAGCCATGCGCCGAGCAGCGCGAAATAGAAAAAATAAAAACTCGACAGTCGCGAATAGGTCGCCAACGAAAAATCGGCGAAGGAAGAGTCCACAGAGGCGGAATCGACAACGGGAGGGGTCGAACCGGATTGCGGCATGGCCGCCTCAGCGATCGTTATCCGTATTGCTGGCCGGAATGATCGGCGTCGCACAGCGCACATCGGCATTCTGGCCGCGCTGACGCAACGTGTGATCCATCAACACTAGCGCCAACATCGCTTCCGCAATCGGCGTTGCACGAATACCGACGCAGGGGTCGTGACGGCCGGTAGTAATCACGTCGACGGCATTGCCGTCGACATCGATGGTGCGTCCGGGAATCAAAATGCTGGAGGTCGGCTTCAGCGCGATGTGCGCGACGATATCCTGCCCCGACGAAATACCACCGAGAATGCCGCCGGCGTTATTCGAGGTGAAACCTTGTGGCGTGAGTTCATCGCGATGTTCGCTGCCCTTCTGTGCAACTGCCGCAAAACCGGCGCCGATCTCGACGCCTTTGACCGCGTTGATACTCATCATGGCGTACGCGATTTCCGCGTCGAGGCGATCGAAAATCGGCTCGCCCAAACCCGGCTTCACACCGGTGGCGACCACGGCAATTTTTGCGCCGATCGAATCGCCTTCCTTGCGCAGGTGTTCCATATAAGTCTGCATCGCTTCGATTTTGTCGACATCGGGGCAGAAGAAAGGATTGGTTTCGATGACATTCCAGTCAACTTTTTCGATCGCGATCGGACCAAGCTGCGACAGATAACCGCGCACTTCGATGCCGAATTTTTCGCGCAGCCATTTTTTCGCAATCGCACCGGCGGCGACCCGCACCGCCGTTTCGCGCGCCGACGAACGACCGCCGCCGCGATAGTCGCGCACACCGTATTTTTGCGTATAGGTGTAATCGGCATGCATGGGCCGGAAACGGTCCATGATTTTTGAATAATCCTTGGAGCGCTGATCGGTATTTTCGATCAGCAATCCGATCGGCGCCCCCGTAGTTTTGCCCTCGAAGACACCGGATAGAATTTTTACGACATCGTCTTCGCGGCGCTGGGTGGTGTAACGCGAGGTACCGGGCTTGCGACGGTC
>JBEVMI010000319.1:0-3295 GCA_040508685.1 Spongiibacteraceae bacterium | reverse complement strand
ATTCGAAACCGGCACCGCCCCACTCAGGTAGCACGCCGGGCGCAGTTGCTGATAAACCATTTTCTACCGCCATGACTTTTCTGCCGCTGCAAAATTAAAAGCGTGTGTGATTGAGTTTGGCCAGCGCCGCATCGTATTCGCGCTTCAGCTGCGCAATACAATCCGCCATGCTCGGGATGTCCTTGATGCTGCCGGTGCCGTGGCCGGCGCCCCAGATATCGCGCCACACCTTGGCGTCGGTGTTGCCGCCGGAGCCGAAATTCATGGTCGATTTATCCGCAGCCGCCAGGGCATCGGGATTGAGTCCGGAGCGGGCAATGCTCGCTTTCAAATAATTCGCCGGCACCCCGCTGAACAGCGAGCTGTAGACGATATCTTCCGCGACCGAATCGACCAGCATCTGTTTGTATGCGGGCTCGGCGTTGGCTTCCTGCGTTGCGATGAAACGTGTGCCCATGTACGCCATGTCGGCACCCATCGCCTGCGCCGCGAGAATCGACGCGCCGTTGGCAATCGCGCCGGACAGCAGGATCGGGCCATCGTAGAAACTGCGCACTTCGGAAACCAGCGCCAGCGGGCTCAGTGTCCCGGCATGGCCGCCGGCTCCGGCGCAAACCAGAATCAGGCCATCGACGCCGTGTTCCAGCGCTTTTTCGGCATGGCGGATATTGGTCGCATCGTGCAGCACGATGCCGCCGTAACTGTGGGCGCGTTCGACCACATACGGATCAGCCTGCAGGCTGGTAATGATGATCGGCACCTTGTGTTCGGTGCAGATGTCGGCGTCGTGGTGCAGGCGGTCGTTGGTCTTGTGGCAGATCTGGTTGACCGCAAACGGCGCGACCTTGGCGGTCGGATTGGCGGCCTGATAAGCGGCGAGTTCGGTTTCGATCCGCGTCAGCCAGACATCGAGCATTTCGATCGGGCGCGCATTCAGCGCCGGAAACGAGCCGACGATGCCGGCCTTGCATTCGGCGATGACCAGCTCGGGGGTGGATACGATAAACATCGGCGAGGCGATGATCGGCAGCGACAGGCGGTTTTGCAAAGGGGCGGGGATGGCCATGGGCGTCCTCTGCAGCGAGAAGTCTACAGCGAGACGTCAGGCTGATTCTGGGGGGATGGATTGGGCGTGGCGCCGCGAGTGATCAACCGCATCATCTCGTGGCGCAGGATTTCGAATGGCGGCCGGTCCGGGCCGAGTTTGCCGGCCATTTGCAGCACGATCAGGCCATGCATGCCGGCCCAGAATACGTGCGCGAGCACTTTTGGATCGCCGACCAGCAGCCCGGCGCTGACCATCTCGTCGACATAACGCCAGGTGTTTTGGGCGGCGCGATCTTCGGCGGCGGCGAGATCCGGCCAACGCTGTTTTTCGGGCTGTGCGAGTGCAAACACCAGCCGATAGGCTTCGGGCTCGGCGTTGGCAAAATCGATATAGGCATCGCCGACCGCGCGCGAGCGCCGCCACGGATCGTCCGTCGAGGCAAAGGCGATTTCCAGTCGTTCGGAAAGCCGGTTGAGGGCGTTGGTGCGCGCCGCGGCGAAGATCTCCTCCTTGTTTTCGAAGTAGCTGTAGAGCGCGGTGGCGCTGCAGTTCAACCCTTCAGCCAGGCTACGCATCGACACACGGTCGATACCGCGTTCGACGAACTGCCGTTCGGCGATCTCGCAGACGCGTTTGCGGAAACAGGCAATTTGTTCGGCGGTAAGCGGGGCGGGCATCGTTGACTCCATTTTTAACACTGTTATATTACAGCGTTAAGAATAGCCGTCAAATTACGTTGCGGAGTTTCCATGACCAGCCTTCTGTTTTCCCCGCTCCAGCTCGGTCCCGTCGAGCTGTCGAACCGGCTCGCGGTGGCGCCGATGTGTCAGTACAGCGGTTCCGACGGTTCGCCGACCGACTGGCACATCCAGCACCTCGGCCAGCTCGCGTATTCGGGCGCCGGTCTGGTTATGGTGGAAGCGACTGCGATAGAGCGTCGCGGCCGTATCTCGCACGGCGACTTGGGGCTGTATTCGGACGATAACGAGCAGGCGATGGCGCGGGTGCTGCGCACCTGTGAGCGCCTCGGCGGGCCGACCGTATTCGGCGTCCAGCTCGCCCATGCCGGGCGCAAAGCCTCGTGTCAGGCACCGTGGGAAGGTGGCAAGCCGCTCACTAAGGATGCGTGGGAAGCGGTATCGTCGACCGCTAATCCGTTCGATAACGGCTGGCATGTGCCGGTCGCGCTGGACCAGGCCGGCATTGATGAAGTGATCGCTAACTATGTACAGGCAGCCCGGCGTGCGGTAAGCATTGGCTTCAAGGTGCTCGAAGTCCACTGCGCTCATGGCTATCTGATCCACCAGTTCCTGTCGCCGCTCGCGAACCAACGCGACGACAACTATGGCGGTTCACTGGAAAACCGCTTGCGCTTCGGGCAGCAGGTCATCCGCGCCGTGCGCGCCGCCGTCCCAGCCGATGTCGCCGTCGGCATTCGTATCTCGGCTACCGATTGGGTCGATGAGGGCTGGAGCATCGATGACTCGATCGCCTTCGTGAGTTCGGTGAAAGACCAGATCGCCTATTGCTGCGTGTCCAGCGGTGGCTCCGTGCCGAAAGCCGCCATCAAAGTCGGCCCCGGCTTCCAGGTGCCGTTCGCCAAACGTATTCGCGAAGCCACCGGTGTTGTTACCCGCGCCGTCGGCATGATCTTCAGCCCGCAGCAGGCCGAAACCATTTTGCAAAACGGCGAGGCCGACCAGATTGCTTTGGGTCGTCCGTTCATGGACGAGCCGCGCTGGGGCTGGCGCGCGGCGGAACAACTCGGCGCGCCAATGCCGCACTTTCCAGCGCCCTATCACATGGTGCGCAGTGCCGGCTGGCTGGCATTCAAAAGCGATATCGTCGGCAACAGCTGAGGGTTCGATCGAAGCCCGGTTGCAACATGAAAAAATCATTAACTCTCGCCGCCAAAGGTTCCGCACCCGTCGCCGCGGGAGCATGCTGACCCGCCCGCGCTGCCCGCCGTTAATTAGAAGAGAGGCCATTCCATGTACGACACCTTGATCATCGGCGGCACGCTGGTCGACGGCACCGGCGCCGCGTCCTATACCCGCGCGCGACCGGGTCGGCTGGTGCGCGGCAGAGCGCATTAATATTTTTAAAAACGTTCAGGGTTGACCAATGACTGTTGCAGAAAATCTCGTCGTCCGTTTTGCCAAAACTCCGGGGCGTGGTCTGCTCACCACCGATGTGCTGGCGTGCGAAAACAAACCCGTGCCGGAAATAAAAGACGGCGAAATTCTG
>JBEVMI010000316.1:0-6088 GCA_040508685.1 Spongiibacteraceae bacterium | reverse complement strand
GCGCGCGGCCGCTGCAGGCGGCGTGGGCGTCCGCGCTCAGTTTTGCATTGGGCGCAGGATTGCCGCTGCTCATCGTGGCGCTGTTGCCGGGCGCCGATTTGCTGGTGCCCGTCGCTGGCGGTTCGCTGGTGGGGCTGGCCATGCTGGGTGTGCTCGCGGCGAACACCGGTGGCGCACGCGCTTCGGTTGCGGCATTGCGCGTCACATTCTGGGGCGCGATTGCGATGGCGTTGACGACAGTAATCGGTTCGCTGTTCGGTGCCGTACTTTAATTGGCGTTAACAGTCCCTGACGTGATCGCGCGTTTCACAATAAAAATATTGCTGTTGGAGTTTGCATTTTGAGTCCCAGACATACGCCGCCATCACCCGATTCAACCCGCGCCAGTGGCGACTGGCGCGTATTGCGGTTGCTGTTGCCGTATCTGTGGGAATTTCGCGGCCGCGTCGCCATCGCATTGGTTTTTTTGGTGATCGCGAAACTGGCCAATATCAGCGTGCCGCTGGTGATGAAACAAATCGTCGACGCTCTGAGTCCGGCGCAGGCGGTATTGGCGGTGCCGGTGATGTTGCTCGCGGCCTACGGCGCGTTGCGATTGTCGTCGACATTGTTTGCGGAATTGCGCGACGTGGTGTTCGTGCGCGTCACCCAGCGCGCGATGCGGCGTATCGCGCTGATGGTGTTCCGGCATCTGCACGCACTGAGCCTGCGGTTTCATCTCGATCGTCAGACCGGTGGCGTGTCGCGCGACATCGAACGCGGCACGCGCGGCATCGCGACGCTAATGAGTTTCATGCTGTTCAGCATTCTGCCGACGCTGCTGGAAATAACGCTGGTCACCGCTCTGTTGATTGTTAAATACGATTACTGGTTTGCGGGGATCACGCTCGGCACGCTGGTGCTGTATATCGTCACGACGGTGGCGATCACGGAGTGGCGCTCCGTGCATCGCCGCACTATGAACGACATGGATTCGAAGGCGAATACCAAGGCGATCGATTCGCTGCTGAATTACGAGACGGTCAAATATTTCGGCAACGAAGAATACGAAGCGCAGCGCTACGATAAAAATCTGCTGCGTTACGAAAGTGCCGCAGTCAAAAGCGAAACCTCGCTGGGCCTGCTCAACGCCGCGCAGAGCGGCGTGATCGCGCTGGCGGTATCGCTGCTGATGTGGCGCGCTGCCGAAGGCATCGTTGCGAAAACGATGACGATCGGCGACCTGGTGCTGATCAATGCGCTGCTGGTGCAGCTCTATATTCCGCTGAATTTTCTCGGCGTGATGTATCGAGAAATCCGTCAGGCGCTCACCGATATGGAGAAGATGTTCAACCTGCTGCACGAACACCGCGAAATCGAGGATCACGCGGATGCATCGACATTGCACACTGGAGCGGGTGCGACGGTGCGGTTCGAGCAGGTCAATTTCGGTTACGACGCGCGCCGCCAGATCCTGTTCGATGCCAGCTTCGAGATTCCGGCCGGACACACCGTCGCCGTGGTTGGCTCCAGCGGCGCCGGCAAATCGACGCTGTCGCGCTTGCTGTTTCGTTTCTACGATGTGAGCAGCGGTCGCATCACCATCGACGGCCAGGATATTCGCGATGTTGCGCAGCTGAGCCTGCGCTCTGCGCTTGGCATCGTGCCGCAGGACACCGTGCTGTTTAACGACACGATCTATTACAACATTGCCTACGGACGCCCCGAGGCGACACGCGAAGAAGTGATTGGCGCGGCTCGGGCCGCGCACATTCACGACTTTATCGAAAGCCTGCCGGATGGCTATGACGCCATGGTCGGCGAGCGCGGGCTGAAATTATCCGGCGGTGAAAAACAGCGCGTCGCGATTGCACGCACGTTGCTGAAACGGCCGGCGATTTTGATTTTCGACGAGGCGACGTCGGCGCTGGATTCGCGCACCGAGAAAGCGATCCAGGTGGAAATAAAGGAAATTTCTGCCAATCGCACCACGCTGATCATCGCGCACCGGCTTTCCACCGTCGTCGATGCCAACCAGATTCTGGTGATGGAGCAGGGTCGCATCGTCGAACGCGGTAATTTTCGCGAGCTGTTCGAGCAGAACGGCAAATTCGCGGAGATGTGGCGGCTGCAACAGCAGGAGGAGGTGCGCCGCACCGGAGCTTCGACCGAAGTCGCGATCGAATGAGCCCCCTGTCTGTGTGTCGCGGAGCAAACCTCGCCGGCTATCTCGGCCGCGTGATGGTGCTGGCATTGGCGTATTACATTTCCGGCCGCCTCGGCCTGTTGCTGGCGGTGCCGCCCGGTTATGCCACCGCGATGTGGCCGCCTTCGGGTTTTGCGCTCGCCGGTATTTTGCTGCTCGGTTACCGCTATTGGCCCGGCGTGTTGATAGGCTCCGTCGGTGTCAATCTGTTTACCTCGTTCGATCCCAGCAATGCCCACACCATGGTGATCTCCGGCAGCATCGCGGCGGCCATCGCCTGCGGTGCGACGCTGCAATCGCTGGGTGGTGCGTGGTTGGTGCGGCGTTATGTGCGCCTGCCCAATCCCCTGGAGCATATCCGCGATATTGCCTTGCTGATGTTGTGCGGCGGGCCGCTGGCGTGTCTGCTCAATGCCAGCCTCGGCATTCTCACGCTGACGGTTTTCGGCGCGCTGCCGTTGGCCTCCGCCGCGTACAACTGGCTGACGTGGTGGGTGGGCGACAGCATCGGCGTGCTGGTATTCACGCCGGTAATACTGCTGTTATTTGGCGCGCGCGATCTGGTAAGTGCGCGGCGCAAAGCCATCGTCTGCTCGGCGCTGCTGGCAGTGTTTGCGCTGACCGTGGTGATGTTTTTTGCCGCACGCAATCAGGAACAGGAGCGGCGCCGTATCGAATTTGAAAATCTGGCGCAGAGCGTCGTCACCAATCTGTACGCGCAACTTTCCCAATACCTGGTGATCCTGCGCGACACCACCGCGATGTTTGCCGCGTCGAAGGAAATTACGCGGCAAGAGTTCGGCTCCTATACCACCGACATGGCGCAGCGTTATCCCGGCCTGGTCGGTCTCTCCTGGAATGCGTGGGTGCCCGCGGACCAGCGTGCAGATTACGAAGCCCGTACCCGCGCCGAGGGGTTTCCGGATTTTGTGGTGCGGCAGTTCGATCGCAATGGCGAACTGATCGAGGCCGGGCTGCGCCGCGAATACTTTCCCGTGACCTTTATCGAACCTTATCGATCCGAAACCCATGGCTTCGACAACGGCTCGGAGCCGGTGCGCCGGCAGATTCTCGAACGCGCCCGCGACAGCGGCCGGCTAGAGGCAACCGGGAACATTCGCCTGCTGCAGCTCAGCCACGCAGCCAAGCCTCAGGGTTTCCTGATTTTTTCGCCGCTGTACCGGCTGGGTGTGCCGCTGGATTCGGTGGAAGAACGCCGGCGCAATCTGCGCGGTTTTATCGCGGCAGCGTTCTATCTGCCGAAGATGCTGGCGACGAGTCTGCAGGGCATCGATACCCGCGGCATTCAGTTTGCGATCCGCGATGACGATTTCAGTGCCGCCGAACACTGGTTGTACGAATCCGATCCCGGCGTAACACCTGCCCCGGACGCCTTGCGCTGGAGCCGTCAGATTGACGTGGCGGGGCGCCGCTGGACCGTGGTGGCGACATCCGCGCATCCGGTAATCGGCGGGACGAAACAGAGCTGGACGGTCTGGTTCGTGCTCGCCGGTGGATTGTCGTTTTGCAGTTTGCTTGCCGTGTTTGCATTGCTCGTTACCGCGCAAACCGATGTGGTACGACGTCTGGTCGACGCGAAGACCGAACTGCTCAAGCGCAGTGAAGAGCGATTCCGGTTGCTGGTGGAAGGGGCGATCGACTATGTGATTGTAACCCTCGATCCCGATGGTCATTTCACTAGCTGGAATGGTGCTGCGCAGCGTATTTACGGTTACACCGCGGCGGAAATTCTGGGTCGGCATCTGTCCGTGTTGTATCCGAATGAACAAATTGCTCATCAACCCGTGACGGAGCAACCAGCGGCCGAGAACAATAACCACCCGCAGGGATTGCCCCATGCGTTGATCGAGGCACGCCGTCTTGGGCATTTTGAGGATAAAGGCTGGCGCGTGCGCAAGGATGGTTCGAGGTTCTGGGCCGACGTATCGATTACGGCGTTATACGACGAGAGCGGCATGTTGTATGGCTATTCCAAGATCGAGCGCGATTTGACTGAGCGCAAGCAGCAGGAAGAAAAGCTGGCCGAAAGTTTTCGTCAGGTTTCGGAACTGAAATCGCGGCTGGCGCTGGCAAACGAAGCGGCCGGCATCGGCGTCTGGCGCAACGATCTGGTTACCGGGCAGAGTTTTTTCGATCAGCAGGTGTATTACCTGTATGGCTACGAGTGGACGCCGGAGCGCGAACCCCCGCAATTTATGGAGCGTGTTCATCCCGACGACCGGCGCGAATTCGCCGACGATATCCTGCCGGCCGTTGGCGGGGGCAAGGATTTTCACTGGCAGTACCGCATCGTGTTACCGGGTGGCGATATCCGCTATATGAGCGCTGCGACCAAAGGCGAATTCGATGACGACGGCACAGTGGTGGCGATTGTCGGCGCGACCTGGGACATTACCGATCTGCAGTTGGCACGTCTGGCGGCCGAACAGGCGGCGCGGGCGAAAACGGAATTCCTGGCGAATATGAGCCACGAAATTCGTACCCCGTTGAACGGTATTCTCGGCCTTACATCTCTGGTGCTCGATTCACTGTTGACGGGATCGCAGCGCAATTATCTGGCGCAGGTCAAAGAGTCCGGCATTTCCTTGCTGCATCTGCTCAACGACATTCTCGATTTCTCAAAAGTGGAAGCGGGCAAACTGCAGCTGTCGCCGATCGTTTTCGATTTGCGTGAAGTGCTGGAGCGCGGGCTGCAGCCATTCGCCAACAGCGCACGCGAAAAAGCACTGAAGTTTACTTTGCAGGTTGACGCTGAGTTGCCGGCGTTAATCCGCTGCGATCCGCATCGGTTGATGCAGGTTGTTACCAACCTGGTCAGCAATGCCATCAAATTCACGACGGCGGGCAGCGTTCGCGTCGATGTCGCGCAAACGACTGCTCGCGGACAGGGTTTCGAGTTGCAGATCAGCGTGCGCGATTCCGGCATTGGCATCGCCTCTGCCGCACAGTCGCGCATTTTCGACGCCTTTACCCAGGCCGATACGTCGACCACACGCCGCTTTGGTGGCACCGGATTAGGCCTTAGTATCTGCAGGCAGATCGTGGGCTTGATGGGTGGGCGCATCTGGCTGGAAAGTACAGAGGGCGTCGGTAGCGTTTTCCATTTTGCGATCGACGTTGAGCCGGTGCAGGCGTCCGCGCTGGACAATCTGCAGGCGACGGCGGCGCAACTGGAGGCGCGGGCGCAGGCGCGGATCAGAGTCGCGCCGGAGCGGATGCTGAATGTTCTGCTTGCCGAGGATCATCCCACCAATCAAAGTCTCGCCATTGCCGTGCTCGAACGCCGCGGCCATCGCGTGTGCCTCGCCGCCACCGGGCGCGAAGCGGTGCACTACTATCAGCGCGAACATTTCGACGTCATTCTGATGGATGTACAAATGCCGGAAATGGATGGCCCCGAAGCCACCGCCATTATTCGTGCACTGGAACAGGACAGCGGCCGGCGGGTCCGTATTGTGGCGTTGACCGCCCATGTGTTGGCGGGTGATCGCGAACGTCTGCTTGAGGCGGGTATGGACGACTATCTGGCAAAACCCTTCTTTCCCGAACAGCTGTTGGCAGTGGTGGAGCCGTCACTGGCAGCCGTCATGCCTCAGATCAATCCGCCGCCGCCCACCGGAGATCAGCCCACCGTGGAATTGAAGTGTTTCGATCGCGCGCAGGCGCTGGCGCGGGCGATGAATAACGAGGTCCTGCTGAAAAAGCTGGTCACTACCTTCCTGGCCAATTTGCCGTCGATGCAGCAGGAGTTGCGCAGCGCGGCGCGGGATCGGGACGCCGAAGCACTGTATCGCGCCGCGCATAAGTTAAAGGGTTCGGCCGCGACATTCGCGGCGCCGGCCTGCGCGGCACTTGCCCAGGATGTCGAGGGCTTGGCGCGCG
>JBEVMI010000312.1:0-6470 GCA_040508685.1 Spongiibacteraceae bacterium | reverse complement strand
TGCAACCGGCTTGGGCGTGGCGGTCGTCGTAATGGTTTTAACAGGAGCCGCCGTTGGCTCGGCTGCAATCTGGAACTCCGGCGGCGGCACATAAGGAGGCACCGTTTCCATCTTCGGCGGCGGCGGCGGCGGTTCTTGCTCCACCACTTTATCTTCTTCAATCACCTTGGTTTCGATCGGAGGCAGGGCAACCTCAACGATTGATTTCCCCAGGCCGGACGCGAGGACGTAGATCACCACGATATGGAGGGCGACTACAAAACCGATTCCGGTCAGTTGCTGGGGAATGGTCTTACGAGATGTGTATGCCATGAATCGTTCATCATCCGAAACAACACCCCGCACGGAGCGAGGGAACCACACACCGCCCACTTGGAGTGAGCGACTCAGAATTATCACGACTTGCTTTTACTAATCTTGTCGCAGTCTTTTCTTGCTTTTGTACAGTACATCGAACTGGCACTCGGCCATCATCCGACATGTCACACCAATAACCCAATCGCTGTTACAAAATACGAAATTTTGCTGCAATTAATCTTATGATCGGGCGATCGGATTATCCACGATCAACCTGCTTTGGTCCACCGGATTAAACGCCCACAAATCAGCGCTTTCGCGCGAAATTGTTGACCTTAAATTCGGCCGTTCTTGCAAGGCCGCGGTACAGTATTCCAATTCAATCTTGATGGCAACCCCCGATATCTCGCTGCGATGCAATTTTAAATAGTGCCTTTTTAAAGCGCATTATGGGATCTGGCGCGTGCGTAGTATTCGCGGCACGTTTCGACTAAGCTTCCGCCGCCGCAAGATATTTGCCTCTCGGCAACCCTCTGTGCCCAACCCCTACAGGGACAATCGCGTGAGACAAGCGTTCCCGAACCCGGTACAAATGCGATTGTTGGCGGGAGTGTTGTGGATCTTTCTAGTCAACGCCCCGCTGGTATCCGCCGCCCCGTCGTCGAGCGCTGGCCTGGTCACCATGAACATGCGCGACGCCGATGTCCGCGCACTGATTCAATGGATAGCCGAACAAACCCATAAACAGATTGTGATCGACCCGCGCGTGCAGGGTCGCGTTTCGGTATTTGCCGACGAACCCGTCAGTATTGAGCAGGCCTACCAGATTTTTTTGGCAGCCCTACAAACGCAGGGTTATGCGACATCCGAGACAGACGGCGTCCTGAAAATTTTTCCGGTTCCACTGGCACAGGGGGGACCGCGCGAACAGATCAATGACGCCGTGGAGCTGACCGCGAAAGGCCAGGTAATGCACGTGCTAAATGTGCAGAACGTCATGGCCAATGCGCTGGCGGAATTGATCAAACCACTGCTGAGTCGCAGCGGATATGCTGCCCAGCTGCCCAATAGCAATAGCCTTGTCGTTGCCGATGACGGCGACAGCGTGCGCCAGATCGTCGAACTCGCGCGACGCCTGGATAGCGACGGCAATCTCGATATCGATCTGGTCAAATTGCAGCATGCCAACGCGCGCGATATCGCCCAGGTACTGGCGCCGCTGACGCAAACCTCCGGCAATACCGGCTCCAGCGCAAACGGACCCATGGCGCTATCGATTGCAGCAGACGAGCACAGCAACAGTATTCTGCTCGCCGGCGACCCCGCCAGCCGGCAGCGCGCGCGGCAATTAGTGCGACAACTCGACCAACCGATTTCGACCACCGGCTTCACGCGCGTGGTATTCCTGAATTATCTGACCGCCGAAGAACTGGTGCCGGTATTAAAAGGTACGACCGGTGCCGAACAGAAAGACGCCAAGGAGCAAGTTCTGCGTCAGGCCGAAATCAGCATCGAAGCCAGCAAGAGCGCGAACGCTCTGGTATTGACCGGCCCCGCCGAACTACTCGACAGCATGCAGGAAACGATTGCCAGCCTGGATATCCGGCGTTCGCAGGTACTCGTGCAGGCGGTCATCGTCGAAGTCAGTCAGGAGCTGGCCAACAGCCTCGGCGTGCAATGGAATACCGACTTTTCCAGCAATGGTACCCAGGCGGGAACCAACTTCGGCCTCGCGCCGACGGCAGTCGCCATTGCCGCGGCCGGCGCCAATCCCATCAGTGCGCTCGGCTCCGGCCTCACGCTCGGCTATCTCAGGAACGGTAGCCTGCGCGCATTGATCAACGCATTGGCCACGCAGTCCGATGCCAATCTGTTGTCGACCCCGTCGGTAATGACACTCGACAACCAGGAGGCGGAAATTATCGTCGGCTCGAATATTCCGGTGATAACTGGCCAGTCCACCAGCGACGCCTCCGGCACGCTCACTCCGTTCACGACATTTGAACGCAGAGACATCGGCGTCACGCTGCGCCTCACCCCACAAATCAATCGCGACAAGGGCATCACGCTGGACGTGCTGCAAGAAGTGCAGAGCGTCGTCAATACCCAGGCCGATCCGGCATTCGCCCAAGCGCAAGATATCGTCACCAACAAACGCAGTATCAGCACCAAAGTCATCGTTGCCGACAACGACATGCTGGTGCTGGGCGGATTGATTTCGGATGAAGACGAGAAGCAGGTCAGCAAGGTGCCCGTGCTCGGCGATATGCCGCTGATCGGGCGCCTGTTTCGCTCGACTACGACAAAAATCGTCAAGCGCAATTTGATGGTGTTTATTCACCCAACCATCGTTGACGATAACGCGGTCGCCGAAAATCTGAGTCGCACGCAATACGACGCCGTGCGTGCGCAACAACAGCAATCATCCGCGCCGCAAAACCTCGACAAGATCGAGCGCAAAACCCTGCCGGAATTCGAAACCTTCAAACCGCGTGACGGTGCTGCCGCAGCGCCCTGATCACCACCCGGTCAGCACATTGATATGCACCCGGGGGTGTTCAATCGCCAGAATGACGCCTTCTTAAGTAATCGACTCCAACGCCACCCCCGCACTGACCTCATCACCTTCACGCAGACGCTGGTTATTGATAATGATCGTGCGGTTGTGCGCTTCCGCCGAATACACATGAAATGAAAATGTCATCGCCGGCAGACTGCTGCGCACATCGGGCGAAAGGTCGGCAAATTCTTCAACCGGCGTCGCGGCATTGATCCGCGGTCGTGCAACCGGTGCGCGCGGTTCGATACGGGTGAATTGGTCGTCCTGTGCCAGCGGCTTAGCCGATTCCGGCACTGGCGGCAATTCGACGCGAGGCGGCGCAGCCGCCACAGACACCGGCGGCGCCTGGTCGACGGCCTCCGCGTTGATCGCTGCCAGTGGGAGCGGCTCGCGCTGAAACCACCACCAGGCGCCAACCGCGGCGACATTGATAATCACCAGCGCCGCCCAGCCCCAATTTTTGCCCGACCCGCGTGCGGCGGACGAGGCCTGATGAATCGTCTGCAAATCGGGGCCGCGCTCACGGCGACGCTCTTGTTCGGATTTTTTCAATGCATCGAGAATCAGCGACATCTCAGCCTCCCGCCGCTACGTCGGTCCGCGCCGGCGCGGTTCCAGATTTCGACCTGGCCTGGGGAGCGACCACCTGCTGGGCATCGGTCAACCGCGGCGCATCGGCGCTGCCGGTATATGTCAGCGCCAGCACGGTCGCGAGATTGAGCGCGCCGTCGCCGCTTAAACTGACCTCTTTCTGAAACCGTTTCAGTTCGGCGACCAGCGTCGGATCGAGCGTTTCGCGCCGCGGCGCCGCATGCAATCCGAGGTAAAAACTGGCGAGCCACGCCGCCTTCGGCGCGGCGTCGCCCAGTCGCGCGCTGTCGTCGACGGGATCGGCAATCCAGCGCGGGCGATTTTGGTGATAACGCCGGTACAACTGGTCATCGAGCCAGCCGACCAGCGCGCCGCGCGCGCCCGCTTCGATCGGCAATTGCGACACCGGCGCCGGCAACGGCAGATTCAACGATCCGTTCCAGCGCTGGGCAATTTCCGCCCACGGCAGCGTCCAATCGCGACCGGCAAAATGCACCAGGGCGTTATCGCCATCGAATTGCAATAAGGCCAGCGCCAGCAGTTGATCGTTAGCGGCCTCATCGCGCAGAAATAGAATCCCCGGCGCGTTGTAGCGCTGCAAATCGCCGCGAGTCTGTTGCTGTAACCGCACGCAACCCCAGTCGGCGGTATCGCCACAGGACAAGGTCGCGGCTTTCTCAGGAGCCATTCCCCAACGCCGGCCGATCGCCGCCAGTGCAGATGCCTCGGCGTGATCGCCAGTGCTTAATATATGAAGCCAACCCGCCTGTGCCGCGACTTCCGTGAGCGGAGGCGGTGTTGTATTCGCCGGCGGCCGGTGCAAATAGAGGGCGAGCGCCGCGGCCAACACCAACACACCGGACGCAATCGCCGCGACCTGGGTGACGTTGCGCACGCTGAACCACGGCGCCGCTGGGGCCGGCAAGACCTCGCGCGCTGCGCGCCGCACCATCGCCGCGTCGACAACGTTGCCGCTGCCGGCATAAACACCGAGCAGCGCGCGATCGCAAAGCAGGTTGATAAGCCGCGGAATACCCTGGCTGTGACGAAAAATCTGCTGTACCGCCGCCGGCTGAAACAGATGACCGCGACAGCCCGCAATGGCCAGCCGGTGTTCGATATACAAAGCCGCTTCTTCGCGCGATAGCGGCCGCAAGTGATAACGCGCGGTAACACGCTGCGCCAACTGACGCAGCTCAGGTCGCGCCAACAAGGTATTTAATTCAGGCTGCCCGAGCAGAATCAACTGCAGCAATTTGCGTTCGCTGGTTTCGAGATTGGTGAGCAAACGCAATTGTTCGAGCACATCGACGTCGAGATTTTGCGCTTCGTCGATAATCAGAATCGCGTTGCGACCGCGCGCGTGCGTACTCAACAACAATTCGTTGAGGGCATCGATCATCTGCTTGATGCTGAGCTCGCCTTCCGGCAGCGGAGCACCCAACTCCTCGCAAATCGTCTGCAACAATTCGCGCGAATCGAGTTTCGGGTTGACGATAAAAGCGACGTCGGCGTGATCGGGCAATTGCTGCAGCAGGCAGCGACACACCGTGGTTTTACCGGTGCCGACTTCACCGGTCAGGACTATGAATCCGCCCTGATCGCCAATGCCGTACAACAGATGCGCCAACGCCTCGCGATGCTGTTCACTGAGAAACAGATAACGCGGATCGGGCGCAATCGAAAATGGTGCTTCGGCGAAGCCGAAATACTGGTTATACATGCCGGCAATTCTTGCGTTCGTATCGATACATCAGAAGAACTTTTAGTCCTGCAAGGTCAGGCGCACATCGACCAGGCCGGGTTCATCGCGGCGGCTCGCCGACAATTCACTGGCGACGACACCGTAATCGCGCTCCATCTGGCCAAGCCAGGCGACCACCTGATTGAACGAAACTTTTTCCAGCCATACATTCAGGCCGCGCTCGCCAGCCGGCTCCGAACGCTTGAACGACAGCCCGGCAGCGCGTGCGCCCTGATTCGCCAGTGACAACAGCGATTCGCCCGCCGGCCGATTTTGTTCGGCGCTCGCGGTACCCACCAGGCTGCGATTGGCCTGCATCCATGCGAGTGTTTCCGTTTGCTGGCGATACTCCGCGCGCGCTTCGCTGTGATAGCGATGCAGCGGCGCGACGATCAATATGACTATCAGCAGCAGCGCAAAAAATCCGCCGAGAATTTTCACGGCGAGCTGTTCGCGCGGCGCCGCCACCTCGTAACGCGCCCACAACCGCTGCGCCAGCTCGCTGGCAGCGACACGTTCGCGCAGCTGTTCAGACCAGCTCGATGTTTTCACTCACGCACTCCGCTCATTTAATAATGCCCGCTCAATCATGGCTGCCGCGCTCAGGATTTCTGATCGCGGATCTGCATGCGCCCGACGGTACTACCACCCTGCTCCTGCGCCGAACCGATTTCCGCACTGAGGCCGCTGGCGTCGAGACGTTTTTTAATTTGCTCAAGAACTTCCAGGGACGACGTGCGCAACTGCACCTGCAGATTGTTTTGCTGCTGGTTGAAACGCAATTCATCGATATGGGTATTGGCGTCGCTGCCAAAGCCGGTAGCGGCTTTGGCCAACAGCGGCAGCAGCGATTCCGCTACCGGCTGGCCGCTGCCGCGCAAATGATTGGCCATTTGTTTACGCGGGCTGACAACCCGGCGCTCGGCAGGAAATAATTCGCGATAGAGCGTAAAGGTCTGCGTCTCCACTTGTTGCGCACGCCACGAAAAATAAAAGCCGCCACCGCCGGCCAGTGCGGCATACAGCGTCAGTCCGATGGCTGCAATACTGGCAGCACGGCGCCACACCGGCCCGTCCTGGCTGCGACGCTGCACACGATAACCACCCTGCAGCAGATTGATCATCTGCTCCCGTTGCCGCACCGCGGTAGCTGCCAGTACTTCAGCGCTGGTTTCGGCAAACGGCGCAATTTCAGCGCTGCCACCGAACTGCTGTTGCACTGCGACGGCGGCCTGTTGCACGCCGACGCTGCTGTCGCTGCCGCCGCTGACGACCTGC
>JBEVMI010000279.1:0-3849 GCA_040508685.1 Spongiibacteraceae bacterium | reverse complement strand
CACACATACAAACCCACCATCGCCGCGCTCAACGGCGCCGCGGTGGCCGGCGGTTTCGAAGTGGCGGCGGCATGCGATCTGCGCATCGCCAACGCCAACACCAAACTCGGACTGCCCGAAGCCAAACGTGGCATGGGTGCGCATTTCGCCACCATCATGTTGCCGCGTCTGGTACCCGCCGCGATCGCGTTTGAAATGTTGTACACCGGCGATTACATCAGCGGCGCCGACGCGCACCGCTACGGCCTCGTCAATCATCTGGTCGAACCGGGACAGGAATTAATAAAAGCGCTCGAAATCGCAGCGCGGCTCGCCGAAAACGCGCCGATTACATTGCGCCGAATCAAAGAAACGTTGGTGAAATCATCCGGCATGCCGATCAGCGCCGCGCTGCATCTGAACGAGGGCATCAGCCCCTATCAGAGTGAAGACCGCATCGAGGGTTTTCGCGCCTTTGCCGAAAAACGTCAACCGGAATGGAAAAACCGCTAAGTATTTTGTGGAGAAACACGCTGTCATGAATTCAAAAATATCTATCGGCGCATCCGCGCTGAATAAATTGTTTTATCCCGACGCGGTGGCGGTGCTCGGCGTGTCGAAAGACCCGCAGAAACTTGGTACGCGCACGTTGCTCAATGTCGTCAACGGCGGTTTTGCCGGCGGTATTTTTCCGATCGGGCGCGACCTCGACGAAATGGCCGGCCTGTGCGGTTACGCCAGTATCGCCGATGTGCCGCAAGCGCCGGATGTGGTATTCATGGCCCTGCCGGCCGACCGCACTGCGGCAGCCGTGCGCGACTGTGCAATGGCTGGCGTCAAATTCGCAATTATCGGCGCCTCCGGTTTCGCCGAACTCGATAACGAGGAGGGCAACGCGCGCCAGGCTGAACTCGACGCCATCGTGCGCGAGACCGGCATCCGTCTGATCGGCCCCAACTGCAACGGCATTTACTGCACGGCGGCGAAGCTCGCGATCGGCTTTAACACCGGCCACTCGCGTCAGCTCGCGCCCGGCAATATCGCCGTGCTGTCGCACAGCGGCGCGTTATTCGACCCGATGATGCAATTGATGATGCCGCTCGGCGGCGCCATTTCCACGTTCGTATCCGCCGGCAATCAGGGCGATCTCGACGTGCTCGACTATATGGAATATTTGCTCGAAGACAATGCCACACGCGTGATCGCGCTACTGCTGGATTCCCTCGGCGATGGCGAACGTTTTCGCACGTTGGCACTGCGCGCGCGCGCCGGCGGTAAAGCGGTGATCGCGCTAAAAATCGGCACCTCGGAAGTAGGTGCGCGCGCAGCAACTGCGCACTCGAGCCGTCTCGCCGGCAGCGAAGCCGCCTATCGCGCGCTGTTCACCGCCAGCGGCGTTGCCACCGCCACTTCGCTCGAAGGATTTATCGCCGGTGCAGTACTGCTGGCGCGGTTCGGCCTGATTGAAGGTGGCCTGGCATCGATATCGACGTCCGGCGCCGGCGGTTCGCTGATCGCCGATATCGCCACTCGTCATCAGGTAGCGATACCGGCCTACGCCAAATCGACACTGGTGGCGCTGTCCGAATTCCAGCGCTACGAGAACGTCAGCAATCCGACCGATATCGGCGTATTCGGCGGTCTCCAACACATGAGTGGCATCACGCGCGCCATCGCCGGCGATCCCGATATCGGTGTGCTGCTGTTGCAGGTTCATCGCCTGTCGCATGCACACATCGAACAGTTCGCACGGTCGCTGGTCGGGCTGCATGCCGACATCGGCACCGCTGCGATTGCCCTCGTGCCCGGTGATCTGGCGGCGGAGGACCGCGCGCTGTTCACCGCTCAAGGGATTCTGCTCTTTACGGATACCGAAACCTGCCTGCAGGGGATCGCCGCGCTGTTGACGCCGCCACCGTCCACGCTCCCCAGCGCACGCGCCGACGCGCCAACAACCATGCCCGTCGCTAGCGGGGCATTGTCGGAGCCCGACAGCCTCGCGCTGCTGGCAAGTTTCGGCGTCAATTCGGTACCGGTCGTGCGCTGCCATTCCGCCGACGCAGCCACAGCCGCAGCCAGGCAGCTGGGCCTGCCAGTGGTACTCAAAGGTGTTGCCGACGGTGTCGCCCACAAAAGCGAACTCGGCCTTGTGAAATTGAATCTGCAGACGGAAGAAGCAGTGCGCGAGGCATTCATCGCAGTCGCCACTACCGAAGTGATCGTGCAGCCAATGATTCGCGGCACCGCCGAAGCCATCATCGGCGTATCACGCACACCGGATATCGGTCCTCTGCTGTTGGCAGGACTGGGCGGTATTTTCACGGAAGCCCTGCGCGACATCGTGACCTGGGCGCTGCCGGTAGACCGCGCGGCGCTGGAGCGCGGTCTCGATCAATGTGCGCTCGGACGTCTTCTCAACAGCGAACGCTGGAGCGGCGCTAAAGCGCGCGCGGAATTAATTGAATCGCTGTTGCGATTGCAGGAATTCGCACTCGCAGCCGGGCCCGCGCTGGAAGCCGTCGACGTCAACCCGATGATCCTCAGCGACAACGGCGCCATCGCCGCCGATGCGCTGGTCGTATTCAGCGATAACGCAGGAGGATCTGCATCGTGACTTCCGTTACTCCAGTCGCAGGCACAGCCGCGGGGACATCGCCGACTATTCCGTTGATCGGCTATCGCGATCGCGTGAAACCGGAATGGATCGACAACAACGATCATTTGAATTCGATGCATTACAAAACGATTGCCGACTCCGCCACCCGCGCCCTGTTTAAAATCGGCGGACTGACTGCGGACAATCTGCGAGCCACCAACAATTCGGCGTTCCAGCTGGAAATGCATATTTGCTTCGAACGTGAGCTGCGCCTCGACGATCCATTCGAAGTGCGCAGCTGGCTGATCGGCGTCGATGCCAAACGGCTGCACCATTTTCACGAAATCGTGCAAACGACCGATAATTTTCGTGCCGCTACCGTCGAGTTGATGACGGTGTTTATCGATCGCAACACACGCCGCACGGCACCGATGCCGGAGGCGATGCAGGCCCTGTTTCAGCAAGTCGTCGCCACGCGTGCCGGTATCACCCTCCCGGACAAGGTATCGCGGCGTATCCGCATGGAGCGCGACAGCGACGGAAAAAATTAATCGCGCGGTGCGTGACGCACCCGCGCCCGAGCGAATCGGCGACAATCCAATCCATCCTTGCCTACCAAACCGCAAACCGGAGTTTTTATGCAACGTATTCCCTACCCAGTCCTGACGCCTGCCCAGGAAGAACAACATGCGCGCGCCAAGATCAATCTCAGCAAAATCATGTTTCTGCTGCCGCCGAAAATTCTCGCCGGGATGAGTGCGGCCGGCAAGGCCATGCTGTTTGAGAGCCCCTACGACCCCCTGCTGCGCGAGCTGATCATTCTGCGCGTCGGTTATTTGTCCAATTGCGAATATGAGGCGCACCAGCACCGCGTTTACGGCAGGCAGATGGGGCTCTCCGATGCCCAGGTTGAAGCGGCCATGGCGCCGACTCTGGGCGCGCCGCTGACGCAGCGTGAACAGGACGTGCTGCGCTTCACCGAAGAGGTCGTTGTCAACGTGCGCCCGAGCGATGTTGCACTGGCCGGCGCGCGCCGCCATCTGTCCGACAGCGAAATTCTGGAAACACTGTTCATCATCAGCAACTACATGTTTATCGCGCGCGTGATCGAAACCTCCGGCATTCCGCTCGATGCTCCGGGTGTCATCGTTTCCAACCCCGATAAATAATCCAGTAGTCATCAAGCAACGGCGGTGCGGCGAACATGGAATTAAAAAATAATTTCGCTCCGTCCGGCTCGGCTTCCGGTGGCGGGAAAATAACGCAAGACCTGA
>JBEVMI010000277.1:0-3112 GCA_040508685.1 Spongiibacteraceae bacterium | reverse complement strand
CGATATTATCGAGGGCGAAAAGGAACACGTTTTCACTTACGACAATCTCTGGAACAACCTGGATCCGGGCGCAAAGCTCGGCGCCAAAGCCAACGATGTCTGGAAACCCCTGATCGTCGCGGTACACGGTCTGTGCTGCGGTGGCGCGTTCTATTTCCTCAACGAAGCCGACATCATCATCTGCTCCGAAGACGCACAATTCTTCGATCCGCATGTGACCTACGGTCTCGTCTGCGCCGTGGAACCGATTGGTCTCAGCTACCGCATTCCGATTGGCGATGTGATGCGCATTGCGCTGCTCGGTAACGATGAGCGCATCAGCGCACAGACCGCGAAAGATATTCGCCTGGTCAGTGAAGTACTGCCCAAGGAAAATTTGTGGGCGCGAGCGCACGAACTCGCGGCAAAAATTGCCGACAAATCACCGGCTGCCGTGCAAGGTTCGGTGCGAGCGATATGGGGTTCGTTCGAACTTCCGCGCCGAGCGGCGCTGGCGCATGCGATGGATCAATGCCTGCTCGGGCGTCCGGTCGCGCAAGCCGGTATCGATCACAAGGAAAAGATGAAAGGTAAAAAGGTTTTCGAGGTTCGCTAAGTTGTCACAGCGGAGCCGATCGGCTCCGCCATTTCTGCACTCAACCATTTATAAAAACTTAAACCACTTAAAAACCTGACCAATTAAAAATCAAACCACGCCATCGGGATAAAACGCCGAATGCGGCATTGCCGCATCGGTGCTGACACGGCGATGTGCCAGCAACCATTGATCGCCGACTTTTTTCAGCGTGTCGGTGTAACGGCCCCAGTGATCCGGCCCCAACTTTCCGAATACCGCAAAATACGACCAGCTTTTTGCATTCGTCGCATCGACCAATTCAATACGTGTGCTCGACAGATGATGTGAAAACCGTCCCGCATCGCGAATGCGGTTACGTTTTTCTTCACTGCTGCCGAAGCCATTCATGCCGCCATCGCAAATCGTTGCGCGTCCCTGAAACGAACCCGTGCCTTTAATTTCAAGCACGCCATCTTCGGCGAACGCGTTGACGAAATCGTCGAACACACCGTTATCGCCGCCCCAGGTGTAACGCATCAGCGTTGCCTGAATCGCCGCGCGCGCTGTCGCTTCGTTATCGGTCATTGTTATTGCTCCGTATCGAAAGAAAAGTGAATGGAAAACGCGCATACAAAAACGCTCATAGGTGCGAGTGTAAGACATTCGAATCATCAAGATCGCATTAGAGGGCCGCAGATTCGGTAGCTTCGGCTTCGGCCCAAGGATGGAACGAATCGAATTCACTGCGATACCCATCAGACAGAGTGAGTCACCGCTACCGGCCAGAATGTCGATAAATCTTTCCGCCACACGCCCCTTTGGTCGCGTGCAAATAACAGGAGGAAAAATCCTACTTGGAAAGCCGGCAGCGGTGACCCACTCTGTCGCGCACCCGATCATCCAACGCCTTGGGTTGGAATTTATTCGCCATTCTGAAACAGCTCAATAATCGGCCGCCCTTCAAAACCACGCACCCAACTCTGATAGGCCTTCTGCCAGTGACGACGCCAATGCGCCTCGGCTTTTTCTGCGTCGCCACTCGCGATCAATGCAATCACGCGATGGAATGACTTGATTGCGACCTGCACATCGGCACGAACGTCATCCGGCGTCTGCCCTGCACGGCGTGCCGCCGACACGCGAATGTGATGGCGCTCGACGACATCGCGCAGAGCCGCAAACAGATGCATCATCGGCCGGTTTCCGGAGAGATCGACCAGCAGATTATGGAAACCCGTTACCGCCCGCGCGAAGTCATGCGTGTCGTCGATATCGCGTTCGAGCTGCTCGAGTGCAATAACAAGCGCTTCCGGCGCCGTAGCGGATTTACCCAGCGTCAGCACCCGCACTACCGGCGGCTCCAGCATTGCCAGCGTCAGATAAATCTCATCGATCGTGGATTTTTCCGCCTGCAACACCATCAGCGTGTAGTTGGCGATCAGCACCGGATCGGGCGCATGCACCACTGCCCCGCCGCGCGCGCCCCGCGCCACCGATACCAGCCGCTCGGCCTCCAGAATACGGTAGGCCTCGCGCACAGTCGGACGGGAAACGCCGAACTCCTCGATCATGCGGCCTTCCGCAGGCAACAGATCACCCTCCTTGAGCACCCCGCTGACGATGCGGCTTTTGATCTTCGCCGCCAGTATTTCCGGCGCCCGTGGCGCGCGCGGGGTGGCCTGCCGCGTACTCGGCTTCCTGGCTTTGGGGGCGACGCAATGGTCCATGACGGTAATCCGGCTGCGGGTTTCGGCGGTAATGATGGGTGAGCTTTCGGCGGGGAACGCGATTTGCCCACTCTTGCGGCAGCAATCGGGGGCGTGCAAGAATCCGCTAGATAATTATGGTAATTGACCGGCTGTCAGCTGGCTATCACCAACCTCCGCGACACCTCTTTGTAACCACGGTAAACACGGAAGCTCTGTAACCAGGATCTGCAACCACAGACCTCTCTGATCACATTCGGATAACCGGCCCTATGAATTTTGAATTTTCTGAAGACCAAACGGTGCTGCGCGATCACTCCCGCCGCTTCCTGTCGGAGGCCTGCACCTTCGACAACCTGCGCAAGCTGATCGATAGCAACGACCTGTACGACAAGAATCTGTGGCAACAAATGGTCGAGCTCGGCTGGACCGCGTTGACCATCCCGGAAGAGTTCGGCGGCATGGGTCTCGGTGCGCTGGAGCTGTGCGTCATGGCGGAGGAAGCCGGTCGTGTGCTGGCGCCGGTGCCGTTCTTCAGTACGGTATGCGTTGGCGCCGAAACGCTCAAGCACAGCAAACATCCCGCAGCTGGCGACTTGCTCGGCCGTATCGCTACAGGCGAAGTCATCCTCGCCGCCGATCTGCGCAGCGACAAGATTACGCTCGCGGGCGATAAAGCTTCCGGCTCGATCGCCGCGCTCGCCTATGCCGAAGTCGCCGATTACGCCATCCTCTCTACTCTCTCTTCAGGCAATCCGGCGGTGGTGCTGGTCGACTTGAATCAAGCCGGCGTCACCCGCGGCAAAACCGACCATCAGTTTGACGAGCTGATTCCACTCGGCACGCTGAC
>JBEVMI010000139.1:0-8334 GCA_040508685.1 Spongiibacteraceae bacterium | reverse complement strand
ATTGGCAGATGGGTCAGCCCAAGTAGTTGCTGCGCACGCTGGCCAGTTCCTTCAGCGTGTGCTCGTCCTCGGCGTGCTCCTGCGCGATGACATCGGCCAAGGCGATAAAGGCATCGCGTTTGTCCTGATGTTTGTAGACATCCAGCAGATGCAGTTTCAGGTCGACGCGCTCCGGCTGCCGTTGCAGCGCTTCATTCAGCACCTGCTCGGCATCGTCGAAACGGCCGAACGCGCTGAAGACGCCGGCGCTGATGGTGGCGTCGACCACGTCGTCGGCAGTGCGGGTCACGTTCGAATCGGCAAAGCTGGGGCGCTCGGCCTTGGCAGCGGGTTTCGCGGCCGGCTCATCGGCGACCAGATCCAGCGGCAGCTCGCTGATATCGCCGACATCGCCGTGTTGCCAGTAGCTGGCTTTTTCGACCGGCGTTATGCGCGCCTGCGGAGCCACCGTCAGCCGGGCCTCGATTTCCGAGAATGCCCGCTCGCTGCGATCGTCGCGCGTCAATTCAATCGCCACCGGGTTGCGGCGGCGCCACAACTGCGTAAATGCCAGCCAGGCACCCAACGCGACGATGGCACTCCAGTAGCTCGCGTGTACCCACCACGGGGTTTTCGCCGGTGCCGGTGTCAACAGGTCGCCGGCAATGGCGTTATTGACCAGCGATTCGGAGGCCGGCGGGTTCACGCCAGCCGCTGCGGCCAACGCCTGCGTGGCGACGCGCTGCCGCTCCAGCTGGTCGATCAGGCTGCCGATTTTGGCTTCGAGTTCCTGCAGGCGTTCCTGCGATGAACCGAGGTTGTCGGTCAGCGCGCCAACATTGGTGGAAAGATCGGCCACCTGCGATTTCAGCGCCGCATTTTCCGCGACCAGCTCCTCATCGCGAACGCCCGTGGTAATCCCGGTCGGCATTGGCTCGGGGCCTGGAGTCGGCTCCGATGTCGCTTCGGCTGCTACCGCCGGAGCGGGCGCCGATAGCGGGGTTACCGGGGTGGTATCCAGCGGAGAAGCCGCAGCGATCTGCTCGGCAGTCGGCACCTGCAATGCCACCGCGGCGCGCAGCCGGGACGGATCATTACCGATAAAGGCATCCGGATTGGCGCTGTGGATCGCGCCCATCATCTGCTGCAGGCCAACGCCCGCCGGACGCCAGCGCGCGGCCAGTTTCCAGAGGCTGTCGCCGGAGCGCACGGTGTAACCATCGCCAGCCTCCGGCATTGCCTGCGACTGTTCGCGGCGCACCGGTGCCGGTACGGCAACGACATCATTGGAGGCAGTGGCCGGCGCGGCAGCAACGACCGCCGGCGCAGGGGACGCAGCCGCGGCGACGCCCATCGTCGGCGGATCGAGCAACACCGTGTATTCGCGCACCACCTGCCCTTGCGGCCAGCGCAGATTCAGCACGAAATTGAGATAGGGCTCGTTGACCGGATCGCGCGTGATCAGGCGGACGTAACCGCGACCGTCTTTGACGATCGGTTCGAGTCGGATCAACGTGTGCTGGTAGGTGAATTCAACGCCGAGTGCACTGTAGTCAGCCTCGGTACCGAGAGCGACCTTGAGCTGCTCCAGTCCCAGATCATCCAGATGGCTGAGCGGGATCACCGCCTCCAGCGGCTTGCCGAGATTGGAGTGCAGCTCGATATCGCCGAGTCCAACTGCGCCTACCGGGGCGCTGATCAGGGTCGAGGAGATTAATAAGGGCAACAATTTGAGGCGGAATGGAGACATGGTCGTGCTCCCGTGAAATGCCGCTGCGGCGGCTATCGGACGATGACGTAGTTCACAGTCTATATAGCAACAGCCAATGTCGACAGCGCCGCGGCGAATTTTTCGTAAATAGCGATTGCGCCGGTTTCAGTGCCGCCACCGCCCTATCCAGCCATTTTTATCTCGTTCTGTCTCGTTTTATGGGGACCGTCAGCCCGGCGGTCAGGATCACACCGCCATCGAGGTGCGGTCGCGGCCGGTGCGTTTGCTGACATACAGCGCCTGGTCGGCGGCGCGTAACAGATTCTGCTGATCCTCGCCGTGGGCCGGATAGACCGCCACCCCCGCGGAAATGCTGATGGTGTCGTCCACGCCCGCCAGCCGGATTTGTTTCACCGCCTCGCGAATTGCCTCGGCGCGGTTGATGGCCTGCTCCTGCTCGACGCCGGTCATCAGCACCACGAACTCCTCGCCACCGAGGCGGCAGGCGAGATCGCTGCGGCGGGTGTATTCGCGCAACAGGTTGGCGACCTCGACCAGCACGGCGTCGCCGATGGCGTGGCCGTAGCGGTCGTTGAATTTTTTGAAATGGTCGATATCGATCAGCATCAGGGCAAACGGGCGCCGGCTGCGCTCCCACGCCGCCATTTCGCGCTCCATCTGTTCGAACAGATAACGCCGGTTGAACAGCCCGGTGAGCGGATCGCTCAGCGATTGTTCGCGCAGGCGTTCGCGCAAGGACAGATTGTCGAGTGCCAGCGCCGTGTGTTCGGCAAGCGCGCGCACCAACTGTTCGAGCTGGCGGTCGGACACGGCCTCGCCGGTCCAGAATGGCTCGCGCCGCTGCAGCAGCAGCAGCCCCACCAGCAGGCCGCGCGAGTGCAGCGGCACGCACAGCGCCGGCAGCAGCGATGGCCGATGCGCGCAAACCACCTCGCCCTGCTGTTCGATATTGCCCGGAAACGGCTTGCCTGACCGCAGCGCCAGGCACTGCTCATGCGCAAATGAGCCTTCCAGTCCGGCGCAGTCGCCCCAGCCGAATTCGAGCAAGTCCAGGCGTTCGCCAGCCGCCTCGAACAATGCGCCGCCGGTGATCTCGAACAGGTCGTGGCAACTGCTCTGCAGCACCTGGATCAATTCCGGGCGCGATTCGCAGGCATTGAGCTGGTCAGCCAGCTCGTTGAGACGGCTGATATCGTCGGTGTGGTGTTGCAGCGCGGCGAGGTAATGATTGAGGCGTTCGTTGCTGGCCGACAACTCGGTCTGGACGTATTCGCGCACGACAATCTCGCGCGCCAGTTCGCGATTGCTTTCCTCCAGCTCGCGCGTGCGCTCCTCGACGCGCTGCCCCAGCTCCAGATTGAGCTGCTGCAATTGCTTGCTCATCGCGGTGCGTTCGCTGATATCGGTGATGACGCCCATCACGCCGGTGATGGCGCCGTTGGGCGCCAGCAATACCGAGGAGGACACTTCGGTATAGACGGGGGTGCCATCGGCGCGGCGCCAGCGAAACTCATGGCGGCTGCGATCACCGGCCAGGCGCTGCCCGAACCGTTTGACGGCAAACTCCTTATCTTCGGGAAACACGAAGTCGAACAGGTTGCGGCCTTCCAGGCCTTCGCGACAACCCAGCATGTCGCACAGCGCCGGATTGGCAAAGGTGGTGATGCCTTCGCGATCCAGCATCCAGATGCCCTCGGCGGACGCTTCGATCAGGATACGGAAGCGGGTTTCACTCTCGGTGAACTGCGTGTGTCGTTGCAACAGCGCAGCATAGGCGGACTGCAGCTGGGCAGGACTGGGCAGCGCAAGCAGTTTCGGCAACAGCGGCCAGATGCCGATGGCACAGGCGACGGAGACTAACGCCGTGAACAGCGTCACCCACGCTTCGAGCCAATAAGCGTGATTCCAGATGTTCCAGATTTTGATCAGATGCGTGGTGCCGCAGGCAAAAATAAACACGCCGAACAACGCGACCAGCCATTTATGCTGAAGGTCCTGGCGGCGGCGTGCGAACAACCACAGCGCGGGCGGAATACTGTAATAGGCGGCGACGATCAGCCCGTCGGCAACCAGATAGGTCCACAGGAGATTCGGGCTCCACAGGAAACAATGTCCGTGTGGCATGAAACCTGGATCGTCGATCCAGCCAGTCAACGCGTCCAGCATCGGATCGCTCTACCTCGCTTAAACGCTGTCACTCGCGTAGTTGTCGCAAGTATCGAGTATAGCGACGGATCGCGCCCGCCCCCTTATATAAACTGTTAGGGGTTGCATAAAGTCTCAACCAGGAAACTTTTTTCGGATCGCGTTTTTATCAATTCAAATCCGCGAAATTTATACCTTACTCACCCTAAAATGCCGCCACATAATGTCATCGCATAATGAGGCGGTCGCAATCACTGCGAGGATCTTCACCATGACAACGCCAGCCGCTGAACCCACCCGCCGCGAAAGCGACAGCCTCGGCAGTATCGAAGTGCCGGCGCACGCGTTGTACGGCGCGCAAACCCAGCGTGCGGTATTAAATTTCCACATCGCTGGCCGGGCGATGCCTGCGGCTTTTATTCACAGCGTGGTACGCCTCAAACGCGCGGCCGCGCAGGTCAATGGCGAACTGCAATTGCTGGCGCCGGACGTCAGCGCAGCGATTGTGCAGGCGGCCGATCACGTGCTCGCCGGCGCAGCTGACCAATCTGCATGGGCCGATCAGTTTCCGGTGGATGTGTATCAGACCGGCTCCGGCACCAGTACCAACATGAACGTCAATGAAGTGCTGGCACAGTTGGCAACGCGCGCCAGCGGCATCAGCGTGCACCCCAATGACCACGTGAATTACGGGCAGAGCAGCAATGACGTAATTCCCTCCGCATTGCATTTGAGCGCCGCCCTGCATTACCGCCAGCAGCTCTTGCCGGCACTCGACGCGCTCGCCGCCGTCATTGCCGTGCGCGCGGCAACTCTCGCGGATGTGATCAAGACCGGGCGCACGCATTTGATGGATGCGATGCCGATCCGGCTCGATCAGGAACTGTCGGGCTGGCGCCAGCTGTTGCTCAACGCGCGCGAACGCGGCGAAGAAAGTTTATTGCGTCTCGGCGAACTCGCACTCGGCGGCACCGCGGTCGGCACCGGCGTCAATACGCATGCGCAATTTGCCGAGCGCGTCATCGCCCGTCTCGCCGCGGACACGGCACTGCCGCTGCGCCCTGCACGCAATAAATTCGAGCGCATGAGCACGCTCGACAGCGCCGTCGAATTTTCCGGACACCTGCGCGCGCTCGCGCTCGGCCTGTTAAAGATCTGTAACGATCTGCGCTGGATGAACAGCGGCCCACACCACGGCCTCAACGAAATTCAGCTGGCCGCGTTGCAGCCCGGCAGCAGCATCATGCCCGGCAAGGTCAATCCGGTAATTCCGGAGGCATGCGCGATGGCCATGACACAATGCGTCGGCCTCGACAGCGCGATCGCACTGGCGGCACAGTCCGGCAATTTTCAATTGAATGTCATGTTGCCGCTGGTCGCCGACAATCTGCTGACAATGATCGAATTGCTGACGCGCAGCTGCCAGGCGCTGGCCGGTCACGGCGGCATCGTCGATTTCGCGGTGGATCGCGCCGCGCTGGCCGCACGCGCGGCGCGCAACCCGATACTGGCAACCGCGCTGGTGCCGCTGATCGGTTATCAGCGCGCCGCCGAAATCGTCAAACGCGCGGAGCAGGAACAGCGCCCGCTGCGCGAAGTTGCCGCGGCCATGACTGAACTCGACACCGCAACACTGGACAAACTGCTTGACCCTGCGCGTCTGACGCAGGGTGGGCTGGCGGACTGAGGTCTACGGGAAAATCCAATGAGTGTTCAACCAATGCTAGTAAAAAGCGTCGTATTTCCTGCATCACCACCGCTCCGCTTGCACCGCGCCCCGCCCCGCCCCGCCACAGCCACAGCCACAGCCACGATCTTTGCGCTGAGCTTGCTGCTCTCGGTGTTAGCTGTATGCAGCGGGGGCGTCCGCGCGGCCGACGCCAACCCGGCCGAAGCAACCATCAAACAACTGATCGCGCAGGTCTCTGCCGATCTCGAAGAACTCCACCAGGCCGATCGTGTCCACGATCGCGCCGCGCTGGAACAATTGATCCGCAATGACATCCTGCCCTCGATCGATAAGGAGCGCCTGACCCGCCGCGTCTTTCGGCAATACTGGGCACAGGTGGAAAAAGCCGGGCGCGGTGCGGACGCGCAGGAGCGCGTCATGCAATCGCTGGTGCGCACCTATGCGGTGGCGCTGTCGAGTTATTCCGGCGACACCATCACGCTGGTCAGCGTGACGCCACGCGACAAGGGATCGGTGGCGAAAACCCGCCTGCGCCGCCCCAGCGGTGAAATCATCCAGGTCGACTTCAATCTTGCCCAGGTCGGCGAGCGCTGGCTGATCAACGATATGGCCGTCGACGGCATCGTCATCAGTCTCACGCTGTTCAACGCCATCAAGCCGGTGTTCGAGCAGCAGGGTCTGGACAGCGCGCTGAACATGCTGGCGGAAGTCGACGTCAATCAAAAAGCCGACGCGCAGAAGCCGGAAAATCAGAAATCCAAAAAAGCCACGAAAAATCCATGACCGCAACCTTGCCCGCACCCTGGCGCGCGCTGCGCAGCGGCGAACTGAATACTCCGGTGTTGCTGGACCGGTTGCAACTGTCGCTGCGCCGCAGCGACGACGAATGCTGGCTCGACTATCGGTTTTTCAAAGGCGCCGGCACCGAGCCAGTACCCACACCGTTCATACCCGAGACGTCGGTGCGCTTTCTGTTGAAGGAAAAGGGTCTCGACCGCAACGCCACCCCGCTGACCTTGGAACCGCAACTCGCCGATCGCGCCGTGGTGAGCCGGCCGCTGGTGTCGACCGAACTGCCGCCGCATCACAGCACCACGCTGCTGATCAGTACACCGTTGTGGGTGCGGCTGCGCAGCGGCGCCAGCCAGCTCGCCGAATTACCCACTACGCGTCTGTCCGACACCTGGTTCGGCCCCAACACGCGCCACGGCGAACTCTGTTACGCCGCCCAGACGCGAGCACGACTGCGTTTGGAAAATGCGCCCGAAAGTCCGTTTCGCGCGCTGACGCCAGTGACCATCACCAACAGCGGCGACGACAACCTGAAACTCGACCGGATCAATGTACCGGTCACCCATTTGAGCTTGTACTGCGACGAGCAACGGTTCTGGACCTCGGCCATCACCCTTACCCGGGAACGCAACCTGATCAACGCCCAGGTGCAGATCGATGCCCAGGCACCGGCGTTGTGTCGCGACGCGCGCAAGGTGGCGGAACCGCGGCGACCAGTGCGCGGCGGTGTGCTGGAACGCGCCGCCGACTTGCTGTTCGCGTGATATTTTCTGCGTCACTGCGGCCAGCCCCCGCTTCTTTCCTTTAATCCGTTCAAGCGATTGCCCACGTCATGGATAAATTGTCCGAGTACAGCTTCGATCTGACGCAACAGTGGCCCAACCTGCTCCGCGTGGCGGCGTTGTTGCTGCTGTGTTTTATTGCCCTGCGTATTTACAGACATCTGGTCGTGGGGCGGCTGTTGCTGCACCTCGGCGCCGGGCAGGGCAAGCTCGTGCAGCGCATCGGCACGGTTGCAATCCTGCTGGTATTCATTTCCGCCGCGATGAACGAGCTCGGCTTTAAGCTCAGCGTGTTGCTCGGCGCGGCGGGCGTGTTGTCGGTGGCGGTCGGGTTTGCGGCGCAGACTTCTGCGGCCAATCTGATCAGCGGCTGGTTCGTGATGGGCGAACGCAGTTTTCTGGTGGGCGATGTCATCGACGTCAGCGGTTTTATGGGCGAGGTGTTATCGATCGACACGCTGTCGGTGAAATTGCGCACTTTCGACAACCGCTTCGTGCGCATCCCCAACGAAACCATCATCAAAAGCAATGTCATCAATCTCAGCCGTGTTCCGATTCGGCGCTTCGATCTGCAGATCGGCATTGCCTATCAGGCCAGCATCGCCAAAGCGCGCGCGGTGATTGCCCGCGTCGTCGATGAACATCCGATGTGTCTAGAAGAACCGCGCCCGCAAATTGTCATGAAGGGATTCGGCGAGTCGACCGTGAACCTGCAGTTGATGGTGTGGGCCGCGCGCGAAAATTTCGGCGACATGAGCGACAGCATCCAGGAGCAGATCAAGCTCGCGTTCGACGCCGAGGGCATCGAGTTCCCGTTCGCGCAGCGCACGCTGTCGCTGGCAGCGGACAATCCACCCTTGCGCGTGGTGATCGACGACAGCCCGACGCGGCAATCCGCGACGGCATTACCCGCCACGGCATCAGCGCCGCCCGCGGAACTGCCCGCGCCGGACCTGCCTGCGACCGACCCGGCCGCACCTAAAACGCCCGAAGACAGACACCGCCCGTGACGGTGCGTTCGATGAATATTCGGTAATGCCGCGACGGTGGCTATCGGTCGCGCGAGCCCGCACTATCCGCGCGTGTCCATGCCGCTGGGCGGCGCGCACCCGAGCTTTTCAACACGCTTTTTTCCCAATAAGAATTTACCGAGGTTTCTCCATGAACGATCGCCGCTACGGTTGGCTGCTGCTCGGCTTCTGCATCTTGATCCA
>JBEVMI010000132.1:0-7200 GCA_040508685.1 Spongiibacteraceae bacterium | reverse complement strand
TCGATCTGCCCGCCAAACCGGCCTGGATTCGCGTCAAGATGCCGATCGGTCCGGAAGTGGGGCGGATCAAAGGTTTGTTGCGCAAACATAAACTTGCTTCGGTATGTGAAGAAGCGCAGTGCCCGAATCTCGGCGAATGTTTCAGCGGCGGCACCGCGACCTTCATGATCATGGGCGAAATCTGCACGCGGCGTTGTCCGTTCTGCGATGTCGCCCACGGCCGCCCCAATGCGCTCGACGCAAACGAACCGCGCGAACTCGCCGAAGCGATCGCCGAAATGCAACTGAAATACGTCGTTATCACCTCGGTCGATCGCGATGATTTACGCGACGGCGGTGCGCAACATTTTGCCGATTGCATTCGCGAAACGCGCGCGCTCAGCCCGACGATCCGCGTCGAAGTTTTAGTGCCGGATTTCCGCGGCCGCATGGACGTCGCGCTCGATATTCTCGAAGCCGAAGCGCCCGACGTGTTCAACCACAATCTCGAAACCGTGCCGAGTTTGTACAAACAAGTGCGTCCCGGCTCGGAGTACGCGTGGTCGCTCGAATTATTGAAACGCTACAAACAGCGCCGTCCCGATGTGCTGACGAAATCCGGTTTGATGCTCGGTCTCGGCGAAACGCCGGAAGAGCTGCGTCAGGTCATGCGCGATATGCGCGCACACGACATCGACATGATCACGATGGGCCAATACCTGCAGCCGAGCCGCAATCATTTGCCGGTTTCGCGTTTTGTACCTCCGGAAGAGTTCGACGAATACGGCCGCTACGCTGAAGAGCTCGGCTTCAAAAGTGTCGCCAGCGGACCAATGGTGCGTTCGTCGTATCACGCGGACAAGCAGGTTGATCTCAGTTTGTTGAAATAGATTCGCGACGGTCAGTGTGCGAATGCAGTTGGCGTTGATTTCCGATCTGGCTTGTATTGTCTTTTGGTTTTTTCAAGCAATAAAAAACCGGGGCGCATTGCTGCAGACCCCGGTAAAAACTAAAGACCTGGATGGAGCTAAATCGGTACTACTAACTCGGGACTAATTTGGTGCTGAAAATTACGCTTTCTTGCCGAACTTGAACGACTCTTTCAGCAGCTTGGAGCTGGACTCGCCGAATTCTTTCAGCGCGCTGGTGTTGGTGCTGCCCAGCGATACGAGTTGGCTTTGCAGGCCGGTCAGGAAGCCGACTTGTGCAGTCAGCGCTTCGTTCAGCGACTTGCTGGCACGCAGTGCTTTTACGCTTTCGAGGCTGGATTCGAGCATCGACGTGGTGAATTTCACATTGCGCTCGGTCACACCTTCAATGAACTGCGAGCTCAGGTCGACACTGGATTTCAGCTGGTCTTTAACTTGTTTCAACATGGCGGGAAGCCTCCGAAGAGTGGTAAAACCGGGTTTGGGTGATTTGTGCGCCGCACAAACCGTGAGGCAAATATAGAGGCTGTTTTTCCGCAGTGCAACATATTTTTTCCGCAGTGCAACATAAATGGGGCGATGCACAAAAAAAGTCTAAAGGCCGCTCCCCCGCTATTGCCCGGATTTGTCGTCGCCACTCTTCGGCATCAACACCGACTTCCAGAACTTGCTGTACTGCTTGGTCAGCTCGCTGACGATGGGAATGGGCGTGACGTTGATCGCCTGTTTGACGGTGCCGGTGATGGCGTTGCGCTGTTCCAGCAGGGTGCAGATCACCTGTTCCAGATAACCGCTGACCACGGTCGACGCTTTGTCGCCATAAAAGCGGATCAGCTCCTCCAGAACCTTGTTGGTCAGTGGCGAGTCGCGACCGTTGTCCTCCATGTCGGCGATGATCTGCATCAGCGTCGCCCGCGTCAGGTCTTCGCCGGTGCGGGTATCCGTGACCTGGAATGCCTCGTAATTCAGCACCATCTGGCGCACGTCTTCGACGGTGATGAAGCGGCTCGTCGAGGTGTCGTAAATGCGGCGGTTCGGGTATTTCTTCAGCAGTTTCAAGACGGGTTCCTCGGCTTCAGTGCCTGGACGGTGCCAACAGCTCGGGGTTGCGGCGTTCAGCCGATGCAAGGTGATTCGGCGGGTCGCTGGTATTCAAACCGCGGCAGCGTGCCATCCTCGCGCTCGACCGTTTCGGTAAACATGACCAGCGGTCGTATCCAGAGGCCACGTTCGCCATACAGCGCGCGATAAACGACGTGATCTTCGCCGGATTCCGAATGACGGGCGACCGCGATCACATGGTATTCGTTGCCTTTGTAATGGCGATAGATGCCCGGTAGCAGCGACATAAAGACGTTCCGGTAGATGGGGGAAAACAAGCGGCGCGCCAACTTACCACGGTTCCCGGGGCAAAGGGCGGCGTGATGGCAGCAAGGAAAGGGCGGCGGACAACAGTAAAGACGCCGCCCGGGATTTCAGGCGGCTTTGATGTGGATGTAACGCCCGGGAGCATCCTCCAGCACCGGGTGATTGTAGCTGCCCGGTTGGCGGGCGAGCACCTGCTCGCCGGCGCGGACAGCGACCCATGCCAACCAGTCGAGCCACCACGAACCTTCGTGCTGCGTCGCTGCGCCCAGCCATTCCTGCGGCTCGGCAACCAAGGTGCCGTTGGTCCAGTAGCCATATTTGTTGGCGCTGGGCGGGTTCATCACGCCGGCGATATGACCGGAACCGGCCAGTACGAAACGGCGATCGCCGCCGTGATGCAGCATGCCGCGGTAACCGCCTTCCCATGGCGCGATATGGTCACTGAAAGTGGAGAGGAAATACGACGGCGCTGCGATACTGCCGAGGTCGATCGGCGTTTCGGCCAGTTGCACGGCGCCGGGTTCGATCAGCCGGTTGTGCAAATACATGTTGCGCAGATAGAACGAGAAGGTCGCCATCGGCAAATTGGTGGCATCGGAATTCCAGTGCAGCAGATCGAACGGTGCGGGGTCGCGGCCAAGTAAGTAGTTGTTGATAAAAAACGACCAGTACAGATTGTTTTCGCGCATCAGGCTGAACGCCAGCATGATTTTGCGACCGTCGACGATCTGCGTGCTCATGGGATTGTTTTCGACGCTGCTGATGAATTCATCGGTGACGTAAATCGACAGTTCACCCGGATCGCTGAAATCGAGCAGCGTCGTGAAATACGTCGTCGATTTGAACGGCCGCAGATCGCGTGCGGTCAGCCAGGCCTGAATGCTGGCGAGCAGGGTGCCGCCGATGCAATAGGCGACGGCATTGACATCTTCTTCGCCGGTGATTTCGGTCATCACTGTGCGCGCAGTCAGCACACCGTGCTCCATATAATCTTCGAGGCGCAAATGCCCGAGCGATGCGTCCGGATTGATCCAGGAAATAATAAAGACCGTGAGCCCCTGTTTCACCATCCAGTCGACCAGCGACGCCTTTTTCGATAAATCGAAAATGTAGTATTTGTTGATCAGCGCCGGCACGATCAGGACCGGAGTGCGGAAAACGGTTTCGGTTTGCGGGCTGTACTGAATCAACTCCATCAGATCATTGCGAAACACGACCTTGCCCGGGGTCATCGCAATATTGTCGCCGTACGTAAAGGCGCTGCTGTCGGCCATCGTAATCGTCAGCGCATTTTCCGGACTGCTTTTCAGGTCGGCGAGAAAATTCTTGAGACCGTCGTACAGGTTTTTGCCTTTGCTTTCGACGATGGCGCGACACACTTCAGGATTGGTCGAAATAAAATTGGAGGGCGACAGCGAGTTGGCAAACTGACGCATCAGAAATTTCGCCTGGCGCGCCGTCTTTTCGTCCTTGAATTCGACATTGTCAGTGAGATCGAATAACAGTTTGGCGTTAAGCAGATAAGCCTGCTTGAGGTGACGAAATACCGGATTTCCATTCCAGTCTGCGTCGCGAAAACGCGCATCACCCGGCTGCGGTTTGATGACGTCCCCATCTTTGCTCGGGGCCACGCCGAGCATATCGAGCGCAGTTTGCTGCCACAATTTAGATTGTTGCTGCATGAACCCCATCTGGTGCTCGAATAGTCGAGCCGGGTCGAGCGTTGCGCTCTGGCTGAGTTTTTCCCACATCTCTGCCGGATTGGTAAGGCGCGCAAATTCGGATTGCAGTGATTCGGTGACGCCGGCATCGAATTGCCCGGTTTTAAATTGATTCAATACGCCGCGGCTGATCAGTTCATTGAATTGTTCGGAAAAGCGGTCCAGATAGGCCGCCAGATCCTCGTTGCCGAACCCCGCTTTCAGCTGTTCGAGTAACTCCTCGGTAGATTCAATCATGGCAATAACTCCTTGGCGACAGACCGATGAGAGCCGTCTTGTTGTTATGGTTGTCCGTGAGCGGGTAGCGACTGCCGCATGCGCAAAGGGGTCGCTGCGGATTTGTTGGCAAGCGAGAAAAAATTATAGGCAGAGGGTGGAGCCAATAGGCGACATGGAAAAAAGCTTGAGCCGATACATCGACAGCGCGGGGTGGGTACGGGCGTTGTCGCTGGCGGTGCACTGCGTCGAGATATGACCGCATCTCGTAAATCCTTGGCCAACCGAACCGATTGTTGTTAGAGCTTTTCGGTTACCGCTCCGGGCAGGGGCGCGAGGCAAAGCCTCAATCCGATATTACACCGTCGACAAGCGGCTGCAATCGCTTTGTAGGCTGCATTAAATTTTAAAAATATTCGCGGTTACCGAACAGTGTTATTCAGCGCGGCTTTCCTTCGCCCGGGTGAGAAGCGGCGGAGAAAGAGAAACATGACAGCAGTGTTAGCGAGGAGTTTTTGAATTCTGCGTCAAGCCGAGAATGAGCTGATCGAGCAGCAGCCACGGATTGTCGGGGGCGCCGCCTTTGATGGCGGCGTCGATCTGTTGTGCGGTTTTCAGCAGGGCACCGAGCTGGATTTGATTCAGGCGTTGCAGTGCCTGTTTCATGAGCGGTTTGCGTCGCTCCCACACGCCGGCGGCATCGATGGCGCGATCGGCATTGAATCCCTGTGTCATCTGTTCGGCGCAGCGATACAGCGTGCGCAGTTCTTTGGTCAGCACCCACAGAATCACCGGCGGTTCGATACCTTCGCCGCGCAGACCGGCAAGCGCACGCAGACAGAGTGTCGTTCTGCCGGCGAGGGCATCTTCGGCGAGTGCGAAGGCATCGAAGCGCGCATTGTCGGCAACCACGGCGGCGATGGTTTCAACGTCGACCATTTTTTTATCAAGAGTGCTATCGGGAGTGTTGTCGACATACAAACGCAGTTTTTCGATTTCCTGCGCGCCGGCGAGCAAGTTGCCCTGCACCCGATCTGCCAGCAGTTGCACCGCATCGGGTGTTGCGCTGAGTCCGCGCGAACGCAAACGCTGTTCGATCCAGCGCGGCAATTGTTGCGTCTCGACCGGCCAGATTGGAAGGGTGGCGCCGGTGGCGTCGACAGCCTTGTGCCATTTTGCGCGCGCCGCACTGCCGTCGAGTTTGTCGCACAGAATCAGCAGTACGATATCGGCGGGTTTCAGTTCGCAAAATTGTTCGATAGCCTTGGTGCCGGCATCGCCAGGTTTGCCGGTCGGCATCCGCAATTCAATGAGTTTTTTATCGGAAAATAACGACAGCGCGGAAATTTCGTTGACGAAATTCTGCCAGTCAAAACTGTTGTCGATATGAAAAACCTGGCGTTCGCTGAAACCTTGCTTGCGACAGTGCGCGCGCACACGGTCTGCGCATTCCTGTACCAGCAGTGTCTCATCGCCGGAAATCAGATAAACCGGGGCGAACTGCTTTTCCAGATTTTTGTCGAGCTGATCGGGACGCAGGCGCATCGTGAAATATTGCGCTCAGGGCGCGGCGGCGGGCGTGGATGCCGACGCAGGGGTTAATTGATTGGCGTAAGCGGTGAGTCGCAGCGCGATGCGCGATGCGAGCACCTTCGACATATCGGCGCGCACCAGACGGATTTCTTCGCCGGTGGTGGTCGCTTTGTCGGGATCGTTAAAAATCGAACGGCGTTCGTCGACCTGTGCGGGGCCGAGCACCAATGCACCGGTCTGATCGTAAAGCGCAAATTGCGCCGACGCGATTAGCAGATATTCGGCGACGAGGCCGCGGCGATCGATGGAGGCATCGCGCTGGTCGAGAGTTTCCGACAGCAGCCGCAATTCGTAGCGCGCGCCCATGATGGTCGGGCTGACCGCGGTGTCGACGCTGCTCAGTTGCAATTTCATCGCCTGTGCCAGCGCGCCGCCGGCAGCGGGGCCACCGATATACAGCGGTTGCAACGACGAGGGGACCGCGGCAGTTTCGCGCAAATGAAAACCGCAACCGGCGAGCAGAATGCTGCTCCCAAGCAGAGCGCTACGCAGTGCCAGTGTCAGAAGTGCTCGCATCGTCATCGTCGCGTCCCGTTTTTTTTGTGGGGGTTTCGTTTCGTTTTTTTGTTGTGCTTTTTGTTGCGTTATTGCACGGCAAAGGTGACGAGTTTGCCCGGCACCACTTTGCACATCTTGATGGTTTTACCTGCCAGAAATTTCAGCACATGCGGCTCGTTTTTGGCGAGCTCGACAATGCTGTCGTTATCGGTGGAAGCGGCCACCATGATTTTTCCGCGCACCTTGCCATTCACCTGCACCACCAGCTCGATGCTGTCGCGCACCAGTGCGCTTGCATCGACCTGCGGCCAGCGCGCGTCGATCACGGCGTTGGCGTGGCCGAGCTGCGCCCACAGCGCGTGACAGATGTGCGGCACGATCGGCGACAACAGCAGCACCGTGGTCTCCAGTGCTTCGCGTTCAACCGCGAGCATCTGGCCTCTGCGTTCGCTAATTTTTCCGAGTTCGTTGCTCAGTTCCATCACTGCCGCGATCGCGGTGTTGAAGGTCAGGCGGTTGCCGAAATCGTTGCCGACTTTTGCAATGGTTTCGTGCAGCTTGCGGCGCAGGGCGCGCTCGTTGTCGGTGAGTGCGTCGACCGCGAGTTTGCCCGGTGTGCCCGCATTGATATGCGCATGCACCATTTTCCACAAACGTTTGAGGAAGCGGTGCGCGCCTTCGACTGCGGAATCCGACCACTCCAGCGATTGTTCCGGCGGCGCCGCGAACATGATGAACAGGCGCACGGTGTCGGCGCCGTATTGTTCGATCAGCTCCTGCGGGTCAACGGTGTTGCCTTTCGATTTCGACATTTTGCTGCCGTCTTTGAGCACCATGCCCTGACACAACAAATTCGCGAACGGTTCGTCGCAATCGACCAGGCCTTCGTCGCGCAT
>JBEVMI010000113.1:0-3184 GCA_040508685.1 Spongiibacteraceae bacterium | reverse complement strand
GCTGGAATTTTGTCGCGCCTTCTCATCAGAAACCGCTTCAAAAACAGGTGCCGAAGCCGGCACGATCAAGGATGCGGGCGACGATCCCGACGTCACCCACGGCGCACTGATTTATGCACGCGTGTTATTAAATGAAAAAGCCGGCGTACGTTTTTTTGCCGGCCCCGGCGTCGGTACCGTGACGCTGCCTGGACTGACGACACCCGTCGGCGAACCTGCCATCAACCCGGTACCACGCCAGATGATGACGACACATCTGACGCAGCTCGCCGCCGAACATCATTACGCTGGCGGTTTCGACGTCACTATCTGTGTTGAAAACGGCGAAGAGATCGCAAAAAAAACCATGAATGCCCGCCTCGGCATTCTCGGCGGCCTGTCGATTCTCGGTACCACCGGCATCGTGCGGCCGTTTTCCTGCTCGGCGTATATCGCGTCGATTCATCAGGGTATCGACGTTGCGCGCGCCAATGGTTTCACGCATATCGCCGCGTGCACCGGCAATGCCAGCGAAGAAACCATGCGCCAGCGTTATCGACTCAACGAAACGCAATTGATCGAAATGGGCGATTTCGCCGGCGCAGTGTTGAAACATTTGCGTAAAGCGCCCGTCGCAAAACTCAGTGTCTGCGGCGGCTTCGGCAAAATCAGCAAACTCGCCGCCGGCCATATGGATTTGCACAGCCGCAATTCCAGTATCGATTTACCGCAACTGGCATTGTGGGCAGCCGAACTCGGCGCCAGCGATGTTCTGCAAGATGAAATGCGCGGCGCCAATACCAGCCAGCAGGCATTGGCGCTGGCGCACGCAGCCCATATCGCGCTCGGCGATGCGGTGTGCGCACGCGCGCTGGCATTTGCGCGCAGCATCGTACCGACACAGGTCGCACTCGAAATATTTGCGATCGATCGGAGCGGCAACATTGTTGGTCAAGCGAAAACAGTCGGTCAGGCTGCCGAATCATGACACCACGCATTTTATTGCTCGGCGGCACCCGCGAAGCACTGATCCTCGCGCGCGATCTCGGCCCTCGGCATATTTACAGCCTCGCCGGACTCGGCAAGGTTCCCCACGATTTAACTTGCGCGGTACGTGTCGGCGGTTTTGGCGGTGCAGCCGGAATGGCGCAATTCATCGCCGAGCAACAGATCGATTTATTACTTGATGCCACCCACCCCTACGCCGCACAGATCAGCACCAATGCAGCAAGCGCCGCGAAACAAACAGAGATTCCCTATTGGGCATTGCGCCGACAGGGCTGGATACCGCAGTCCGGCGACGACTGGCGTGAAGTCGGCGGCTGGCAGGAATTGATGCACGCACTCGCAGATTTTCAGCGCCCGTTTTTCACACTGGGCCGCGAACCGCTGGCGCATCTCGATGAAATTCCGGCGTCGCAGCTCTGGACCATTCGCTGCCTCGATACAGAGCCGGGTATTCTTTATGAGTACAACAAGACGCGCGTAAAAATCATTGGCGCACGCGGACCTTTTAATATCGACGCCGAACGCGCGTTATTCGCCGCAAATCATTTCGATGTACTGATCAGCAAAAACAGCGGCAGCATCGCGACCGAACCCAAGCTGCAAGTCGCCCGCGAACACCACTTGCCGGTGCTGATTTTAAAACGCCCGCCGTTACCGGCCGCGACGCGAGAATTCGATTCGATTGCCGACATGAATGTGGCCCTGCGCGAGACTGGCGCATGAAGGATGCGCACTATTTTGCCGGTATCGGCTGCCGTCGCGGCGTTTTAGAAGAATCACTGCGCGAACTGCTGGAGCAATCGCTCGAACAACACGATCTGCGTATCGATCAACTCGGCGGTCTCGCGAGCATCGACAAAAAGGTTGATGAAATCGGTCTGCTGGCTTTGGCGAAAACGCTGGCGTTGCCCCTGCAATTTTTTTCCGCCGATCAGTTGTCGCCATTTTCTGATCGCGTGACACCATCTGCGGTCGTCGCACGCGAAGTCGGCGCCGCCAATATCGCCGAAGCCTGCGCATTGGCAGCGGCGGAAGCTGTCAACAAAACACGGGGCGATCAACGCGCGGAATTAATTATCCGAAAATGTAAAAATGCCGATGCAACCTTCGCGGTGGCACGCGCTTCTAATTTTTCGCCAACGCAAGCCTCTATCCCGGACGCAAAACAATGACGGTTTATTTTATCGGTGCCGGCCCCGGCGACCCCGACCTGATCACGGTCCGCGGCCAGCGCCTGATCCGCATCTGCCCCACCATTTTATACGCCGGCTCGCTGGTACCAGCCGCGGTGCTGGAGGGCCATCACGCAGAGACGGTCTTGAATACCGCGGAGATGACGCTCGATGAAATTATCGCCGCGATCGAAATCGCACATTTCGATGGCCACGACATTGCACGCGTGCACTCGGGCGATCCGTCGTTGTATGGCGCCATCGGCGAACAAATTCGCCGCCTGCGCGCACTGAATATTCCGTATGAAATCGTGCCCGGCGTAACGGCGACATCCGCCTGCGCCGCATTGCTCGGCACCGAACTGACACTGCCCGATATTTCGCAGACGCTGATCCTGACCCGCTACGCCAGCAAAACGTCGATGCCGGATGGCGAGCAACTGCACGATCTCGCGCGTCATCGCGCGACGATGGCCATTCATCTCGGCATACCGCATCTGCCGAATATCGTGCAGGATTTGCTGCCGCATTACGGCGCGGATTGCCCGATCGCCGTCATTCATCGCGCCAGCTGGCCCGACCAGGAGTATGTGCTCGGCACGCTGGCCGATATCGAAACAAAAGTCGCGACCAAAAACTTTCAGCGCACGGTATTGATCCTGGTTGGAGAGGTACTGACCGCCAATGACTTCCCGGACTCGAAGCTCTATCACGCAAACAAAAATTGTTTTGACAAACGCAATGCCTGAGCACGATGCAATCTGTTTCTGGCGCGACGATGTCGATTCGCTGGCATTTCGTCCCGACGGTCATGAGGGTTGGTGCGTGATTCACCGGCGCGCCTTCCGCGCAATACTGGGTTTTGAGCCAGCGCCGAATGACTGCCTGAATTATTTCGAAAAAACGCGGACGGCATTTCATCAGGCCGCTCGCGCAAAAATTCGGCGCGCGGAAATAACACCCGCGAGTAATTTTCACCTGAACAGCCGCGACATGCTGCGCGGGTCGGTTCATTCACCGCGAAA
>JBEVMI010000112.1:0-3842 GCA_040508685.1 Spongiibacteraceae bacterium | reverse complement strand
GCCTTCTACCGTCACCGTATAAATTTTCTCGATCGCCTTTTCCGTCTGCTGCCACAACAGCGACAGTGCACGCGCCGCGCGCGGTGAATGCGCGATTACCATCAACCCTTCGGCCTCGCGATCGAGCCGATGCACTAGAAAGCCGGTGCGCGCCGGTGTAAACGCGGTTTCGCTCCAGCGCAACAGCGCGCAGTGATCGCCGTACTGAGTGCCCTGCGCAAGCATGCCGGCCGGTTTGTACCAGACGCTGTAATCGCGTTCATCGGCAATCAATGTCGGCGGCGGTGGTTCCAATTGCAGCAGTGCCGGGTCGTAATACAGCGACAAACGATCGCCGGCTAACAGTGTTTTCGTGGCGCGACGCAGGCGCTGCTCGTGGTTGCCGCGGAGCAGCCACACCGCGCCTTTATTCATTGCATCCTTGAGCCGCTGTTTCGGCAGTGCCGTATGTTCGACCAGCAGATCGATCGCGCGCTGATTCGTGCTCGCGACGGCGATATGAAAAGTTTGCGCGCTCATGCCGGCAACAATTTGCGAGCGTTGAACGAGAGCAGAAACGCCAGCGTTGCGCACACCACGATCGAAGCCCCGGTCGGCGTGTCCAGCCAGAATGAAAAGGCAAGGCCGGCGATCACCGCGACCACCCCTGCCAGCGCCGCCAGCGCCGCCATTTGCTCGGGTGTGCGCGCCCACGGCCGCGCGATATTGGCGGGAATGATCAGCAGTGCGGTCACCAGCAACACCCCTACCACTTTCATGGCTACCGCGACCAGCAGCGCAATAATCAGCAATTGCAGCATACGCAGCCGACGCACCGGCAAACCTTCGACGGCGGCCAGCTCGGCGTGTACGGTCAGCGCCAGCAACTGGTCCCAGAAATAGATCAGCAGCGCGAGAATACCCGTGCCGATGACGGCGATCAGTTTCAGGTCATCGGTCGTCACCGCGAGCAGGTCGCCGAATAGATAGGCGTTGAGGTCGATGCGGGCGCCACCGGTCAGGCTCAGCGCCACCAACCCGAGGGCCAAACTGCCGTGCGAAATGATGCCGAGCAGGCTGTCGGCGGCGTGTTCGGATTGGGTTTGCATCACCGCGAGCAACAGGCCGATAGCGAGTGACCCGCCGATGATGGTCCACCAGGGATTGATCTGAAGCAGCAAACCGAGGGCGGTACCGAGCAGCGCAGAATGCGCCAGGGTATCGCCGAAATAGGCGAGCCGCTGCCATACCACGAAAGTGCCAAGCGGGCCGGCGACGAGTGCGACGGCGCAGCCGGCGGCCAGTGCGTAGAGCAAAAAATCAGGCATGCGAATGCTCGTCGTCGATTCCGTGTTCCAGCCCGTGCTCTGTCACGACGTGGCCGTGCAGATCGTGATGGTGGTTGTGGTGGTGCTGATAGAGCGCAACCCCTGCGGCCTGAGTGCCGAACAGCGCGCGGTAAGCGGGATCGGAGCCGACAGCTTCGGGATGGCCTTCACAGCAGATATGCTGGTTGAGGCAGATCACGTGATCGGTGCGCGCCATCACCCAATGCAAATCGTGCGACACCATCAAAACGCCGCAGTGATGTCGATTGCGAACCTCGGCAATCAGCTCGTACAGCGCCGTTTGCCCGGCGATATCCACACCTTGCACGGGTTCGTCCAATACCAGCAGGTCGGGATCGCGCAACAGTGCCCGCGCCAGCAGCACGCGCTGCAATTCGCCACCGGAAATTTGCTGCAACGGATGCTGCCCGAGCTGCGGGATTCCGACTTCGGCGAGGGCATTGGCAGTCGCATTGCGTTTGGCGCCGCCCAAGCTCAGAAAGCGTGTCACCGTCAACGGCAGGCTGGCGTCGATGGCCAGGCGTTGCGGCATGTAGCCGAGACGCAACCCTGGCGCGCGCTCGATGTGGCCCTGCGCCGGAATCAAACCGAGCGCGGCGCGAATGAGCGTCGATTTGCCGGCGCCATTGGGTCCGATCACGGTGACTATCTCGCCGCGGCGCTGCATCAGGCTGACCTGCGCCAGTACCTGACGTCCGCCGAGCTGCACCGAGACGCGATCCAGTCGCAAAAGTGGTTCAGACATGATCACTGGCTTCGCTGCGGCAACTCGGACACAGGCCCGTGATTTCGACTGATGCCCCCTCGTTGGAAAACTGGGCAGCGTCAGCGACGGTTTTAATCACGGCCGTCAGTGGGTCGGAAATCAGCTCAACTGCGGTTTCACAGAGCCGGCAGATCAGGAAAAACCGCTGATGCGGCTGCTGCGGATGCTGGCAGCCGATAAAGGCGTTGAGCGAATCGATACGATGTACCAAGCCCTGTTCGCGCAGGAATTCCAGCGCCCGGTAAACGGTGGGGGGCCCCAGCTTGCGCTGTTCGCCGATTGCGGATTGGTTAGCGAGCTGCTCCAGCAGGGTATAGGCGCCGAGCGGCTTGTGACTCTGCCACACCAGTTGCAATACCTCTTGACGCAGCGGCGTCAGGCGCACGCCACGTTCGCTGCACACCAACTGTGCCGACGCCAACGCAGAGTCGATGCACTGAGTATGGTCGTGGTGCTGGAACGCAAGATTTTTGGGGGAGGTAACCATGTTCGATTGCCGGAAAATTTGATGTTATAGTATTACACTTTCACTCAGTCTAAAACATCATGAATTTCAGAAAGTTGATAGCAGCCTGGTGCCTTTTTCTAGGCGTTGGCTCCGCCATTGCTGCCGAGCCACCCCTGCGCGTGCTGACGACTATCAAGCCGCTGCAATTGATAGCGTTGGCCGTTACCGGTGGCGATCCTGATGTGCAGGTCGACGTTCTGCTGGCACCGCAGTCTTCCCCTCACGACTACCAGCTCAAGCCTTCCGATCGCGAAAAAATCGCTGTTGCAGATGCCATTTTCTGGGTTGGACCAGGCTTGGAGTTATTCTTGGAGCGAGTGCTTACATCCGCTGGCGATGCCAGAGCCGTTGCTCTCCAGCCGGATGGAAGTCATCACGACGATGCGCATATTTGGATGGAGCCGATGGCGGCGGCGGAGATTGCCGATCAATTGGTGGCTCATCTCGCGCAACTTCGGCCGCAGCAGGCTGCCGTTTGGCGACGAAATGCCGCTGACTTGAGGCGGCGACTGACTGCGTTGGATCGCGAGCTCGCTATTGTGCTCAGGGTTCAATCACCGCAGGGATATCTGGTATCACACGATGCTTTTGCGCGGTTCGAGAGTCGTTACGGTCTGCGGCATGTTGCTGCCTTGTCGGACGGAGAGGAGCGCCCGCCGGGGCCGCGCCGGATTGCCGCTATTAAGGCAGGCATCGCGCGCGGCGAGATCGGCTGTGCGCTGCTTGAGCCGCAATACGATCGCAAAACCGTACGGACAGTGTTTGGCGACACCGCAGTCAGGCAGATAAACGTGGATACACTGGCGGGAGATATCGCGCCGGATCGGGAGGGGCTGGAAAAGTTCTACCGCGGTCTGGGCCGGGTATTCAGGGAATGTATCGAAAAATAAAGGAAACTGGGCTGATAACAGACGGGAATCAGGCAGCCGGGATCAATGATTTTGTGATCCCGGCGCTTAACCCTCAGCGGGCAACATAAGCAACATCACGGCGTTCAGCAGATTTGCTTACCAGTTTGGCGTTCTGAGCGTTTTGCATCGCTTGCTCATCAGCAGCGCTCCAGCGTTTGCCTTCAACCAATACCAGCGGCAACTCTTGAATGGTGACGTAGCCTTGCGGTGCGGGCGCTTGGGTTTTGGTGATTTCCGCGGCGAAAGCGGTAGCGCTCAATGCGCCAAGCAGAACAGGAACAATTGCAAGTTTCATGACTTCTCTCCTTCAATTTGATTTCTCCCCGGCT
>JBEVMI010000077.1:0-4184 GCA_040508685.1 Spongiibacteraceae bacterium | reverse complement strand
TTTGAAATTGGCAGCAAGGCGGTGGTGGCGGACGGTGCCGGTGAAATCAATATCGCGGTGTTTCGCACCGAGTTTGAAGATCTGCAGGTCAGCATTTTCGACGGCGTGCTCGGCTTCAATGTCGGCAATGCGGCTGAAGCGGTCAGCCAGGGGGTCGAACTCGATTCGCGCTGGCTGGTTATGCCGGGCCTGATGCTGTCGGCTTCATTGGCGTATCTGGATTTTGAGTTTACCGATTTTCCGAATGGGCAGTGCGTACAAGGACAGGCACCCACTACGCCGGGTACGATCGCGTGCGATTACGAAGGCAAAACCAACCAGTATGTTGCCGATTGGAGCGGCAATCTTGGCGCCGATTACACGCTGGGGTTGACCGATGCCCTCGACCTGCGGACATCACTGGATCTGACCTTTACATCGGACTACAACCCGTCGCAAAACCTCGACGAGCGCGTGCAGCAGGCAGGTTACGGCAAGATCAATGCGCGGGTGGCGCTGGTCGGCAACGGCGATCAATGGGAGTTGGCGCTGGTGGGCAAAAACCTGACCGACAAGGAGACGGTCGCCTACGCCAACGATGCGCCGCTGGCCTACAACTTCTTTCGCACGGTGACGCATTACGGCATCGTCGACGAGCCGCGTACGGTAGCGGTGCAGGGCACGTATCGTTTCTGATTTTTTAAAAAGCCATTCGGAAAAAATGAAGGAGGTGCGATCAGTGATCGGCGGCCTTTTTCATTAATTGGAGCAGCGCGCCCGCTGCATTCGAGAGACTGCGCTCGCGATGGATCACGACGCCGAGATCGCGCCCCAGCGGTTTGCCATCCAGTGCCACATCCTTTAACGCCAGGCTGCGCAACGAACTATCGATCAGCGTTTTCGGCAGCACGCTCCAGCCGAGGCCGATCGCGACCATCATCTTGATCGTCTCCAGATAATTGGTCGACATCGCGATATCCAGCGGCAGGCGTTGTGCGTCGAACAATTCCTTGATGATCCGGCCGGTATACGTGTTGAGGCCGGGCAGGATCGCGCGGTGTTCACTGAGTACGGACAGGCTCGGTTTTTTGACCGATGCCAGCGGGTGTTCGGGCGCCACCGTCACCACCAGTTGATCGCGCCATAACGTGATTTGATCGAGCGACGGTTTGGCTTCCGGCGCGAGCGTGATCACTCCCATCTCGACTTCACCCAGCAGCACGCGCTCGTAGGCTTCTTCGGAGTCGAGAAAGTCGATATCGAGCCGCACGTCTGGGTAATCCCGCGTGAATTTTTTCAGGATTGGCGGCAGCCGGTGCAGACCCAGATGATGGCTGATGCCCATCGTCAGGACCCCGGTGACACCGCCGCGCAAATCCTGGATATGGCGTTTGGCCGTGCGGATTTCCTGTAGCACCGACTGCGCGTGCGGCAATAGTGCGCGACCGGCTTCGGTCAGGGTGATCTGGCGGCCGACGCGGTCGAACAGGCGGCAGTCGAGCTGGCCTTCAAGCAGCGCAATGCGTTTGCTGATCGCGGGCTGGGTCAGGTGCATCTGTTCGGCGGCGATCGAAAACGAGCCACCTTCGGCGACGCTGGCAAAGGCTTGCAGCAGTTGGGTATCCATACATTCGGATTCCTGTGGGGAATGGTTTTCATAAAAAATATGAATTTGTTTTATCTGTCAAGCATTCGTAGACTTTGTGCCACTTGATCGGAGAGGTGGAGTCCATGACCGGCAAAACGCTATACGACAAATTGTGGGACGCGCATTTGGTGAAGATGCGCGACGACGGCACGGCGTTGATCTACATCGATCGCCAGTTGTTGCACGAGGTGACCTCGCCGCAGGCGTTTGAAGGCCTGCGTCTGGCCAATCGCAAACCCTGGCGCATCGACGCCAACGTGGCGACGCCGGATCACAACGTGCCTTCCGAGACGGTCGAGCGCGCGGCGGGTGTCGCCGGCATCGTCGACGAAGTGTCGCGGATCCAGGTGCAGACCCTCGACGAAAACTGCGATGCCTTCGGCATCAAGGAATTCAAGATCAACGACGTCAACCAGGGCATCGTGCACGTAATCGGCCCGGAGCAGGGCCTGACCTTGCCGGGCATGACGGTGGTCTGTGGCGATTCGCACACGGCGACGCACGGTGCGCTCGGCGCATTGGCGCACGGTATCGGCACCTCCGAAGTCGAGCACGTGCTTGCCACCCAGTGTTTGATCCAGAAAAAATCGAAAAACTTTTTGGTGAAGGTCGACGGCGAACTCGGCGCGGGCATCACGCCGAAGGATGTGGTGTTGCACATCATCGGCGTGATCGGAACTGCGGGCGGTAACGGTTCGGCGATCGAATTCGGCGGCGACGTGTTCCGCGCGATGTCTATGGAAGGCCGCATGACGGTCTGCAATATGGCGATCGAAGCCGGCGCGCGCGTCGGCATGGTCGCCGTCGACCAGATCACGCTCGACTACGTCAAAGGCCGCCCGTTCGCACCAAAAGGCACCTTGTGGGACAAGGCGGTCGAATATTGGAAAACCCTGCATAGCGATGCTGATGCGAAATTCGATCGCGTCGTCGAAATCAAAGCGGTCGACATTAAACCGCAGGTGAGTTGGGGCACATCGCCGGAGATGGTCGTTGCGATCGATGCATTGGTGCCGATGCCGGAATCGTTCAGCAGCGATGTGCAGCGTCACGCGGCGCAACGCGCGCTCGAATATATGGGGCTCAAAGGTGGGCAGCCGATTACGTCGATCAAGCTCGATCGCGTATTTATTGGCTCCTGCACGAATTCGCGTATTGAAGATTTGCGTGCCGCTGCGGCTGTCGTGAAAGGTAAAAAAGTCGCAACGACTTTGACTCAGGCGTTGGTTGTTCCCGGCTCTGGCCAAGTGAAGGCGCAGGCTGAAGCGGAAGGGCTCGATAAGATATTTATCGAGGCCGGATTGGAGTGGCGCGCGCCGAGTTGTTCGATGTGCCTGGCGATGAACGCCGATAAATTGCTGCCTGGCGAGCATTGCGCGTCGACCTCTAACAGAAATTTCGAGGGGCGGCAGGGTTTCGGCGGGCGCACGCATTTGGTCAGTCCGGCGATGGCTGCGGCGGCAGCGATAGCGGGTCATTTCGTAGATGTTCGGGAGATTGCTCTGAAGGAGAGTGCGTGATGAAAGCATTCACCGTAGTGAAAGGTATCGCGGCGCCGATGGATCTCGCCAACGTCGATACCGACATGATCATTCCGAAACAGTTTTTGAAATCGATCAAACGCAGCGGCTTCGGTCCGAACCTGTTCGATGCGTTGCGTTATCTCGACGAAGGTCAGCCGGGTCAGGACACCAGCGAGCGTCCGCTCAATCCGGAATTTCCGTTGAATTTTCTGCGTTATAAAAATGCGTCGGTGTTATTAGCTCGTGAGAATTTCGGCTGCGGCTCCAGTCGTGAACACGCGCCCTGGGCCTTGGAAGATTACGGTTTTCGCTGTGTGATCGCGCCGAGTTTCGCCGACATCTTTTTCAATAACTGTTTCAAGAATGGCCTGCTGCCGATCGTGCTCGATGCGAAAATTGTCGACCGTCTGTTTCAGGCGATGTATGCGCAGGAAGGTTACGAGCTGACGATCGATCTGCCGAATCAACTGATCGTTACGCCGGACGGCGAGAAAATAACGTTCGAAGTTGGCGAATTCAGCAAACATTGTCTGGTGAATGGCCTCGATGACATTGGCCTCACCTTGCAGGACGAGCCGGAAATTCGCACGTTTGAAAAACGGTGGCAACAGCAGGCACCTTGGTTGTTCGAGCCGTTGCAATAACGGAATTTCAATAGATCGGGAGAGGGGTGATGTTGTGGAATTCTGATCTGTATAAGGACAAACACGCGTTTGTTTTCAAATATGGCGAAGACGTTCTGCAATGGCTGGCGCCGCAACCCGGTGAACGAATTCTGGATGTCGGCTGCGGTACCGGCGATTTAACGCAGCTGATTGCCAACACGGGTGCCAAGCCGGTGGGCATCGATAATTCGGCTGAGATGATTGCGAGCGCAGCGGCGCGGTTTCCCGGCGTGGAATTCAAAGTCGCGGACGCAGCAGATTTTTATTTCGACGAGCAGTTCGATGCGATTTTTTCCAATGCCGCATTGCATTGGGTGCGCGACGCCGAAGGTGCGGTCATTTGCATGAGCCGGGTGCTTAAACCCGGCG
>JBEVMI010000047.1:0-6856 GCA_040508685.1 Spongiibacteraceae bacterium | reverse complement strand
CCGCCCAGCGCCCTGGCTACGCGTTTCAGACAGTCATCGCCTTTGATATGGCCATATTCGTCGTTGTACTGCTTGAAATAATCAATATCCAAAATTATCAGCGATAGCGGTTGATGGTTGCGGCGCGCATTGGCCCACTCGACAGCCATGATCGAATCAAACATGCGCCGATTGGCGACTCCGGTCAGTCCGTCCTTGAAGGAGAGTTCTTCCAGTTCTTTTTGCAGCCGAATCAATTTTTCTTCGGTCTGTTTGCGTTCGCTGATATCAAACATAAATCCAATCAGTGAATCTACTTCGCCATCCTTGCGCACTACATGTACGACATCGCGAATCCAGACGTAATCACCGCTTGAAGTGAGTGCGCGATAATCCGCTTCGTGATCGATGCCGGCGATTGACTGCGATACGCAAAAATTAACTACAAAGTCGCGGTCTTCGGGGTGCATTCTTGCCGCCCAATCCTCGACGCTCACCCAGCTCGATGGTGACCAACCCAATAAGTCGCCTATTTGCGGGCCAATGTAAGTAAAACATTTGGTTGCCCAGTCGATTCTCCACGGAATCGCCTTGGTGGATTCCAGCAACGTTTTATAGACGGTGCTATCGGGTTCAACGGTACTTTCATCAGGCATCGTCACTCACTACTGCATGCAGAGGATAAAGGGCGTTCAGGTATTACGTGCTACCCCAGGCCAACTCCGCCGCTGCGATGGCATTCGCATTGGCTCCGCCCAGCTCGCTCTGCAATGCCCTGAATCGGTAACTCCAGAAATGTAGCTGATGTTCCGTCGTCATGCCCATTGCGCCGTTAAATTGATGCACATCGAATAAAACTTTCTGCACCGCTTGCTGCGCATAGGCTGCAGCCGTGGCCGCGTCGATGGGGTCGCTGCTGGCGGCCGCGCGCAGTGCCAACAAACGTGCGCCGCGGGCAATTTGTTCGCAGGCAGCGAGGCGGTGTTGAATGGTTTGGAATGATCCCAGCGCGCGACCGAACTGCCGGCGGTGCTTGACGTGTTGCACGGTGAACGATACCGCGGCCTGCATGGCGCTCGCACATTCGACGGCGAGTGCGACGCGCGACCATTGGCGCAACACTTCAACCTTGTCGGAGCCGAGACGTTTGGCACGACTTAAATCCGGCGGCGTTATGAAACGGCCATACGGATAAGCAAACAGACTTTCGACGGGTTTGACATCGCCTGCCTTGATGTCGAGCAGCAGCACGTCGTCGCCGGTATCGATCAACGCAATTTTTGCGATCGGCAGAAACCGTTGCGGTTTGTTGATGTCGCCATTGATCAGTGCGAGCGGGCGCAATGACGAATCGAGTCCGAGTTGCGGTGCTACCAAGGCCGATGCGGCCGCCTCGACGACACCGGGCAAACGCGTCACGGCGTCCACCATCAGCGCGGCTTCGAGCGCGCCGTAACCTGGTGTCCGTGCGAGATCCATAAATCCGGCCTCGACCAATGCCGCGTCGAGGGCGTGATCGTAGTAGTCGCGCGCGGCGCGATGTGCAGCGGGCAATTCGCGATGGCGTGTCAGCAGCGAATCGAGCGCGGTCATCACGGCCGTCTGGTCTTCCGAAAGATCGAAGTCCATCGTTATTCTCCCAATTAGTCTTTCGGCAATTGCAGGCAGCGCTGCGCGACGAGCCCGGCCTGAATTTCATACGTGCCCGCGGCGATGCTGGCGGCCATATTGAAGCGATAAAACACATTCAGGATCGCGTCGCCGTCAGCGAGCGCATCGGGCAAATATTCGGCGATGAAATCGTTGAGCATATGCGTGCATTCCACCGTCGCCATGCGCGAGATCGATGCGTCGGGCGAGGGCGGCAAACCTTTCGCGCGCTGATCGACGACGGCGTAGGTGACCAGGCGAGCAGCTTCGCAAGCGGCCAATATTTTTCCGGCGGCAGCGCGCACCAGCGAATCGCTGAAACGGCCTTCGCGTTTTAATTGTTCGACGGCGCGATCGAGCACAACGCGCGCCCAGTGGTAACGCGGCACGCCGACGCGTTCGTAATTCAACGCATACGTGACGATGTCCCAGGCGCGGCCTTCATCACCGAGGCGCTGTTCGACGGGCACTTCGACGTCGGTAAAAAATAATTCATTGAGATGGCCGAATTCGGTGAGGCCCGGAATCGGTTTGACGGTGACGCCCGGCGTATCCATCGGCAGCATCAACGCGGTGATGGCTTTCTTTTCCTGCGACGAACGCGTCAGCAGAAAACACCAGTCGGCGCGCCAGGAATACGAGGTCCAGATTTTTGAACCGTTGACGATGTATTTGTCGCCGCGGCGTTCAGCGAAGGTGCGCATTGCTGCAAGATCGGAGCCGGCATTGGGTTCGGAAAAACCCTGACACCAGATCACCTGGCCGCCGGATATGCGGCCCAGATGTTCGGCTTTTTGCGCGTCGGTACCGAATTGCATGATCGCCGGACCGATCCAGTTGACGTTCATGTATTGCGGGCCGCGCGGCTCGCCGATGCCCCACATTTCTTCGCCGAGCACGAAGTGTTCCCACGCGTTGCCATCGCCACCGCCGTATTGTTTTGGCCAGTGATGTACGAGCAGGCCGCGTTCGGCCATTTTTGCGCAGAATATTTTCGAGTAATCGATTTGGGCTTTGGAGGCGACACCCTCGCTGCGAATGTCATCCCAGTCGTCGGGGAGGGTATCGTGCAGAAATTCCTGTAATGCGCTGCGGTAGGCCTGTTGGGCCGGCGTCCAGTCGAAATTCATGATTATTCACTCTGCGGGTCGCGATCCGGAGAGTGGATTCTATGCCCCAAACGGGTCAGGGCGTAGCGCGCCGGAGTCGCATTCCTTGCGGCCCCCGCGTTGGTCTTCATCAGCTATCGGTGCCGCCAAAGGCTTTGATCAGCTCCGCAATAAACCGCGCCAGTTCCATCGTCATGAAACCGAATTCCTGATCGAACTGGGCGCGCGCATCATCCTGTTTATCGAGCTGTTCCAGCAGCTCATCGCGGAAGCGTACGCGGCGCACGATCAGGTCGTCGCCGATGACAAAATCGATGGCCTCGCGCCAATGCAGCTCAAGTTTTGTGACCTGTTTACCGACTTCGATATGTTGCAGCACTTCTTCGCTGCGCAAATCCTGGCCGCGTACTTTTACGGTGTTGGTGGTTTCCTGCACGTCGCGCAATTCGCATTGTTCGCCGAGCGAAAAACCTTCAGGCAATTCGCCGCTGCGCACCCATTCGGTCAGCAGATTAACCGGCGGCGTAGTGGTTTCGAGCGGCACCAGCGGCAGGCTGCCGATATCGGTGCGCAATTGCGTCAGCAGTTCTTCGGCGCGATTGCGGCTGCCACCGTTGACGATCAGCCACTGATTTTGCACATCGATGTAACCGTAGCTGCGCGAGCTGCGGGTGAGTGCGCGCGGCGCCAGCGTGACCAGAATTTCTTCTTTGAGTTGTTTACGCTCCTTGCTGTAGACCTTGCGCGATTCTGCGCTTTCGATGCTGCGCACTTTTTCGTCGAGGGCTTCGGCCACGGCAGCGCCGGGCAGGATTTTTTGTTGTTTGCGCAGACACAACAAGGTGCAGGCATTGGCGGAATGGCTGAGCATTTCCCCGTCCGGCATCGGCGTCACCCAGCCAGCCTTCATCAGGTCTTGGCTGCCGCAGGGTACGAATGGCGTGGCGGCCAGTTGTTCGTCGAAGTGTTCGGTAATTTGAAACGGCGCGGTGAAACGGTAGATCAGCAGGTTTTTAAACCACATGGTCGAGATTTTCCAAGGATTGTAGGGGCGCGGTGTGCTGCGCCCTTGATGAGTGCGCTTTGACGAATCAAATCGCAACGACGAATAGGGGTTAGATGAACGGGAACGGGGAGTGCGTGCGTGCAACGATGGCGATATAGGCAAACACCAGAATTGCCAGCACGAAGGCGATCAGTCGCGCCGGCTGAGTTTTGGCGATTTTCAGCGTGTACACACCGAGAAAAATATACACCAGCAGGCCCAGCAGTTTAGCCGTCAGCCAGCTGTCCGCGAACGGGTATTGCTGAAGTGTCACGGTCAGCCCAATCGCGCTGAGCAGCAGCACGGTATCGACAATATGCGGCGCAATTTTCAGGAATTTGTTTTGCAGCAGCGCCGAGCCTTGCAGCCTCAGCGTGCCGCGAAAGATAAAACCGGCGATCGAAATCAGTGCGCAAGTCATGTGCAGCATTTTCAGGGTCAGGTACATCAATGAATTCCTTGCTTGGGTAAATTTAAGTCGATGCGATGGTGCTTTCGACAAGACAAAACAATTCGCCTTGCGCCAGGCGCGCACGAATTTTATCGCCGCTTTTGACTTCACTGGCAGCGCGCACGACGTGGTGATTAACGTCGGTGACAATCGCGTAGCCGCGTTCCAGCGTATTGAGCGGGCTGACGCTGTTGAGCAGTTGAGCGAGCGTCGACAGCTGTTGTTTGTGGGTATGGAGTTGTGCCGCCATCAGCGCCGGCAATTGTTTGCGATAAAACGCCAGTCGGGTCTGCATCTGCTTGAGGCGCTGACCGGGATGATGACGTTGCAGGCGCGATTCCAGCAAATGCAGATGTTTCTGTTTGTCTTGCAGCGTGCGCGTCATGGCCTGGCGCATGCGCAGTTCGAGTTCGTCCAGTCGCAATACGCGCTGGCGCAAACGCTGGCCGGGATGCTGCGCCTGCAAACGTTTTTCCTGCCAGTGAATGCGTTGGCGCGTCTGTGTCAGATTTTGTTGCCAGCGCTGGAGCAGACGCTGGCGCAGTGCGGAAATTTTCTGCGCGTATTCGCGTTGATCGATGCTGAGTAGTTCCGCCGCGGCTGAGGGTGTCGCCGCGCGCACGTCGGCGACGAAGTCGGCAATCGTGAAATCGACTTCGTGGCCGACCGCGCTCACTACCGGCAGGCCGCTGGCGACAATGGCGCGCGCGACGCGCTCGTCGTTAAACCCCCATAAATCTTCGAGCGAGCCGCCGCCGCGTCCGATCAGCAACACATCGAAATCCTGCTGCCCGGTCGCGACCAGCGTATTGGCGACGGCAATTGCGCGCACGATTGCGGAGGGGGCCAGCTCGCCCTGCACCGGCACCGGAATCAAGGTGACGCGAGTCGATGGGCTGCGGCGCTTCAGTACGGTGAGGATGTCGTGAATGGCGGCGCCGGTGGCTGAGGTGACGACGGCGATATGGGCGATGGAATCCGGCAGCGGACGTTTGCGTGCAGGCTCGAACAATCCCTCGCTCTGCAGTTTTTGTTTGAGCTGCTCGAAGCGGGCGGCGAGCAAACCTTCCCCGGCGGGCTGCATATCCTCGGCGATCAATTGGTAGTCGCCGCGCGCCTCGTAAAGGCTGATGGTGCCCTTGAGCAGAATTTTGCTGCCTTCGGCGGGCTGGAATTTCAGGCGGAAATTGCGGTTGCGGAACATCGCGCAGCGCACCTGCGCGCCGCCGTCTTTCAGCGTGAAGTACCAGTGGCCGGAAGAGGGGCGCGACAGGTTGGAGATTTCGCCCTCGACCCAGATCATCGGGAAACAATCTTCCAGCAGTTGTCGCGCCAGCCGGTTGAGCTGGCTGACGCTTAACACATCGCCGGGTTTGATGGGTGCGGGAGGATTCATGGCGGCGGATTCTAACGGATCAGCGGGTGTCGTATCGCCGCCAATTGATAGCTATTTAAATTCCGGTTCCTGCCAATCCAGAAAAATATCCGGAAGGTCTCTGGAAACGGTCAGCAGAAATTGCGGCGGGCGTTTTTGCAGGAAACTGTCGACGAGCATGACTCGGGCACGATGCCGCGGCGCGTGAACGGAAACGTAAATTTGGCGTTGTCCGAGGTGACACGGATATCCATCGGCAGCGTCATGGTGATGCCGACGCCCGCCGCGGTGCCGTTCATCGCCGCGATGGTCGGTTTTTTCAGGTTGAACAGGCGCAGCGCGACCATGCCGCCGCCGTCGCGGTTGATACCGGATTCGGTGGCGACGGCGTAGTGGATCTGGGTGTAGTTGGTCATGGCGAGAATTCCGGGGGAGGTGATTGTGATGCGCAGCCGCACCTTAATGGGCCACCGCTGCGGCCGGCAACCGGGGCCGCGATCGAGCGCATAAGCCGCTGTTTTCGATGCAAGTGGACATTTACCCGGCACCTCCGATCCAGTACCATGTGCCGCCTTTCCCGCACCCGCCACTTGGCAACAAAGAAATGGGGATCGCCGATGCTCCGAATTGTTCAGGAAGCGCTTACCTTCGATGATGTTCTGCTTGTGCCCTCGTACTCCGAGGTGACAGCCAAGGACGTCAGTCTGAAAACTCGCCTTACTCGCAACATCGAACTCAATATTCCCCTTGTCTCCGCTGCCATGGATACCGTCACCGAAGGCCGCCTCGCGATTGCGCTGGCGCAGGAAGGCGGCATCGGCATCATCCATAAAAGCATGAGCATCGAACGCCAGGCGCGCGAAGTGCGGGCGGTCAAAAAACACGAAAGCGGCGTCGTCAAAGACCCGATCACCATCGAAGCCAGCGCGCCGATCCGCGATCTGATCGAGCTGCGCAAACAACACAATATCTCCGGTGTCCCCGTTCTCGACAAAGGCCGTCTGGTCGGCATCGTCACCAGCCGCGACGTACGTTTCGAGACGCGGATGGACGCCCCGGTGTCCAGCATCATGACCACCAAAGACAATCTGGTAACGGTCGAAGAGGGCGCGGCGCAGGATCTGGTCAAGGAGTTGCTGCACAAACACCGCATCGAGAAAGTCCTGATCGTCAACGATGGTTTCGATCTGCGCGGCATGATCACCGTCAAGGACATCATGAAGGCGCAGGTCTACCCGCAAGCCTGC
>JBEVMI010000045.1:0-9160 GCA_040508685.1 Spongiibacteraceae bacterium | reverse complement strand
ATATCAAGATCACCTCCGGTGCCTACGGCGTGTTGCCGCCGTTGCCGATGGGCCTCGGGGTTGAGGCGGTGGGTGCGGTGGTGGCGATTGGCGAGGGTGTGAATTCGGTGAGTGTGGGCGATGCGGTCTGAGTCATCGTTATGCTGATGTCGCGCCGCTTTTCTTCAGGCGGCGCCCATTTATCCATCGACTCCAATAAAAAAGCAGGATGAAAACCCCATGCGGGCAATGGCCGTCGGTTTCGCGCTCACAGTTCTGTTCGCCGGTCTGCTGGCCAGCGACCGCGTCGTTGCCGACTCGCCATCGCGCGTCGATATTCTGAATGCCGAAGATCTCGCCCCGCTCGACGGCGGCAACTGGGTGCTCGCCAGCAGCATGCTCGGCGGTGCGCAAACGCAGGGCGGCATTTATGTGATCGACGTGCGCAGTGGCAAGGCCCAAGCCGTTTATCCCAATCATGAAATTGTTCAATCAGCGACGACGGATTGCCCGGCACCCGTGGCGGCGGCTGCATTTGCGCCGCACGGTATCGCGCTGTTTAAAAGCGCCAAGGGTGAAACGTTGTTGTATGTGGTCAATCACGGCGGCCGCGAATCGGTCGAAATGTTTGCGGTGGAACAACAGCACGACGCGCCGACCTTATCGTGGCGCGGCTGTATCGTCGTACCGGCCGGCGGGTTTGGAAATGCCGTCGCGGTGGTGCATGACGCCATCGCCAACGACGACATCGTGTACATGACCAATATGGGCAAGCCGCTCGATGGTTCTGCGCCGGTTTCGCCACTTGGCGGCAATGTGCTGGCGTGGACCGCCGCGAAGGGTTGGCGCGATGTACCGGGTAGTGAAATCGCGGCGCCGAATGGGTTGCTGGTCGCGGGCGACGGTCGCGTTCTATATGTGGCGTCGTGGACGCAGGGTGAAGTGGTCAGGTTGACGCTGAAACCTGCTGGCGTCACGCGTGATGTTTTGAAGATTTCATTGCTGCCGGATAATCTGCGCTGGAGCAGCGATGGTTCTATTTTCGCCACCGGCCATCACGCCACGGTCGCGGCGGTGACGGATTGTTTTATGACGAAAGGCCGCTGCGAAAAGACGATTCCGTCCGCCATGACGAAAATTGACGCGAAAACGTTTGCTGTGCGCTGTGCGGTAGATATCGATCAAAGCATGGCGACAACCACCGTTAACGTCGGCGACGAGCTGTGGATCGGGACCGCTCGTGGGGAAACGGTTTTACGCAAGCCGGGTTCAGCGTTGACGTGCAACTAACACGAGCCACGCCGTGTTGAAGTAACGCTACAACAATGCCGATAGCCGCACGTCGGCGCCGAGCACGCGCAACAATTCGCCGTTCCTGCCGAACACCGGTGCCGATACGGTGAAACAGAATGCATCGGTCGCGGCCGAGCGGTATACCGGCGAAATGTAACTGCTGCGGTGGTCCACGACTTCGCGAAACCATGGCCGCTGCGACCAGTTGGCGCCGCGCCGCGATCCGGTTTGCGCCTGTTTGATGTCGCTCGCCGCGATATTTTCGCTGAGCTGTTTGCCGTCAGCGCCGACCAGGTACAGCAATTCGAAACGACGATCCTGATCCAGGGCGTGGCGCATGGTGTGTTCTGCACGTTCGATGCGATCCGCCAGATCGGGTCGCGCCGCGATGGCTTCGAGTGCGCGCTGCGCTTTGCTGTGCAGGTCCAGCCGGAAACCGCCCAGTCCTTCGAGCAGGCGATCGCCGTCGGCGCGCACCGCTTCGCCGTGTTCGCGCACCTGCGCCGATTTGCTCAGCAGTTCGCCAGCGACCTGCGCGACGCGATGCACATCGTTGTTGACGCTGCGCACGGCGATGCCGATTTGTTCGGTACTGGCCGCGATGACCTCGACGCGTTGATCGAGTTGTGTCATCGCCTGCGAAACGCCGGCCAGTTCCTCGCCCATGCGGTTGATACCGTCGCGTCCGGAAGCGACCACCTGCGTCAGTCCGGCGCTCGCTGCGCTCAGGTGTGCAACGTCTTCGCGAAACCCTTCGACAATGCCGTACACACGGTCGGTGGCCTCGGTGGAGTGGTGGGCGAGATTGCGCACTTCGTCCGCCACCACGGCGAAACCGCGGCCGTGGCTGCCGGCGCGTGCGGCTTCGATCGCGGCATTCAGCGCGAGCAAATTAATCTGCTTGGAAATATTGGCGATGACACCGATAACGGCGACGACATCGTGCAGTTTGGTTTCCAGACGCTGGATCGCGCCGGTCAGCGCCTCTTCGCTGGTGTTGATGGCCTCGACCTGCGACAGCACGGCCTTGCCCTCGGCCTCGCAATGGCGAATCGCGGCGGCGACCTGATTCGACAATTGCGCGACCTGCGCCGACTGCGGCACCAGTTCGGCTTCCAGAGTTGCCGTCACTTCTTCACTGGCACTGGCGATCAGCGCCGAGGTTTCCGCGAGTTCGGCGCCACCGCGTTCGGTGTCGGCGGCAATCTGCACCAGCTGCGGCGCGTGTGCGGCAATCTGTACGGCGGCCCCGACGCTGTCGCTGATGCGCTGCTGCAGCGCCGTCAAAAACCCATTGAGATGGTTGTTGTCGCGCCGCTCCGGCAGGCGAAACGTCAAATTCATATCAGACAGTGCCTGAGCAAGCTGGGCGTCACTATTGCGCAGACTCGCACCCCGGAATAACACCACTTCGTTCTCCTGCTTGATGGTTGTGTGCTTTCAAGAAAATGATTCGCCGCCGCCGATGATTCGCTGCGGAGACAATTCATCTGCCAGAAAAAAAAGGGGGCAGCTCGAATAAAAAGCCATGCAATTAAATTGGGCGAATGCCGTGTCAGCATAGAACAAAATACCAGCGCCCATCGCAAATGCGGCCAGCGCGGGCGCGCTTGAAATGGTGCGTTAAGCCATAAAGTTCTAGCGGTGCCGGATTTTGCCGGTCAACTAATTTCCCTCTGGCTTGTCATTACTCTGTCGATTGTGTGTGGTCGCATACGACTAGACAGGACACATCGGCGCAGTGCCGGTCGATGTTCATTAAATCCACGTGCTTGGCAAGGAGAAACAACATGGCTTATATCGATGGTTTTGTAATCGCAGTACCCACCGCCAACAAAGACAAATTCATCAAACACGCCAACGATGGTGACAGCATGTTCATCGAGCTGGGCGCGACGCGCATTCTCGAATGCTGGGGCGACGATGTACCCGATGGGCAGCTCACCGACTTCCGTCGCGCGGTGAAAGCGACGGCGGATGAAACGGTGGTGTTTTCGTGGATCGAATGGCCCGACAAGGCGACCCGCGACAACGCGATGGGAAAAATGGAAGAAATGATGAAAACCGACCCGCGCATGAACCCCGAAACAAATCCGATGCCGTTCGACGGCAAACGCATGATCTACGGTGGCTTCGCGCCGGTGGTGACGTTGGGTAGATAACGTCACAGCCAGTAACACGGGTTTAGTGGGAGGGCTGAATCAGCCCGAATTTCGTGCGCAGCGCGGCGATGGCCTGTTTGAATTCGTCGTCGTGCATCGCCGCGCGAAAAATATTCTGCTCGTGTTCCATGGTGTCGATCAGATGCGCGCGTGTCATCAGTTGGCGTGTGGTGGCGAGTGCGCGGACCGGTTTGCGCGCCAGCGTTTGCGCAGCAGCCAACGCGGTGGTTTGCAATTCCTCGGCAGCAACAATTTGCGAAATCAGGCCGGACGCCAGCGCCTCGGCGGCCGTCAGGGTTTCGCCGAGCAATAAAAGGCGCCCGGCGACCTGGCGTCCCATGCGTTCGGGCAGCAGAAAACTGGCGCCGCCTTCCGGTGGTAATCCGAGATCGATAAAGGCGGTGCGCAATGACGCTTGCGGCGCGGCGTAAATCAGATCGGCGTTGAGCGTCAGCGTGGCGCCGATGCCGACGGCCGGTCCCTGCATCGCAATGACCAGCGGTTTTTTGAGATTCGCCGCATTCATCAGCAATTGATGACCGGGATCGTTCTCTTTGGTGAGCGGCTCGCCCGCCAGGCCGTCGAGGTCGGCGCCGGCGCAAAACGCCTTGCCGTTTGAATTCAGCAGAATCGCACGCGTCTCGGGGTCGGCTTCGGCCGTTACCAATGCGTCTGCGCAGGACTGCATCATCGGCCGTGTCAGTGCATTGCGTTGTTCGGGGCGATTGAGCGTGATGGTGCGAACGCCTTCGACCGGCTGCGATAACAAAATCCAATCGCTCATCGTGCGGTTCTCCGTTCTGTTCCCCGTTTCATGATTTTTTAAGCGGGCGTTCGTAAGGCCAGTCCTCGGGAATTTCCGTCGGCCGTTTTATCTTGATCATTTCGTTGATGACGGCGTAGTCCGACAGATAACCGCAACGCATCAACGGTTGCGCGGCGGCGGTATCGAAGCGGCCATCCTTGAGGTAGGTCTTGTCGATATGCACGCCGACAACCTGGCCGATGATCAGTGTCGCCAGGCTCTCTTTGCCATCGAGCCCGACCAGGCGTTCGATCTTGAGGACTTTGCACTCCATCGACGCCGGGCTGGCGGCAACGCGCGGCGCTTTGACGATGTGGCACGGCGCTGCTTCGAGGCCTGCCATTTCCATTTCGCTGACGCCCCGCGGCACCGGTGTCGAGGTGTCGCTGATGATGCGCGCCAGTGCTGCCGGCGCGAAGTTGTAAACGAACTCGCCGGTATCGCGCGCATTCGCCAGCGTGTCGCTGGCGCGTTCGCTGGAGAAACACAAAATCGGCGGGAACGAACTCATTGCATTAAAAAAACTGTAGGGCGCGAGATTGACGCGGCCCTGCAAATCCACCGTCGAGATCCAGCCGATCGGGCGCGGCCCGACGATGGCTTTGAAAGGGTCGTGCGCCAGACCGTGGCCGTTGGCCGGTTCGTAAAAATAATTGTCTGGCATGCCTTCATTTCTCCCGCTTTCGTTACCGATCATTGCGGCGTTTGGATAAGGCCCAGCAAACGCATGTCGTGCAGGCATTTGTGCACGAAGGTTTCGGATAAATGCGGCACGTCGGGACCAATGGTCAGTTTACGCACGGCGGCCTTGAAATGATCGCAACCGCTCACTGACGGCTGTGCCGGCCACGGACGGCGCATCGACCCGAGCACATTCAGCGAGGAATGCTGGCGTTGATCCTCCGGCAACGCGCCGAGTTTTTGCTGGAAACGTTCGAGCCATGCGGCGTGATCGCGCACGCGTTCGACCGGGTAACCCGCCGATATGATCCAGTCGACGATGGCGTCGAACGATACGCCGTCGCCATGGTGATAATTCTGGATGTTGTAGTTGCGGATTTCCGCTCGATTGTTTGCGCCGGCATAAACAATGGTGGCGGCGACGACATCGACCGGCAGGCCGTCGTAGTGCGCGTGCGCGCGGCTGCCGTCGGCGTCGAATTTATAGAACGACTGCGGCGCCAGTTGCGTGGCGATGATGCTATACAGCAAACGCGTAAACATATCGGACGCGTTGATCTGGCCCTGGTAGGTCTGATGCGCGAGCATCATGTCGCCGCGAAAAATATTCACCGGCAATCCGAATTGTTTAAATGCGTTGTGCAGCAGATGTTCGGCCGCCCATTTGCTGGTGGCGTAGCCTGCAGCATAACCATCGCCGAGTGCGGCGTTTGCCAGCAGTGGCGAGTCTTCATCGTTGCGTATTTTGGTATCGAGCAATGCTGTCACCGCGACGGTTGAAACAAAATCGATCGGCTTTTTGCGCGCAGTCAGCGCCAGCCGGATCAATTCGGCGGTGCCGGCGACATTGGGGCCGAACAGGTTTTCGTACGACAGCATGTGATTGACGAGGGCCGCCGGATGCACGATGCGATCGACATCGCGGGCGAGGCGATCGTAATCGGTTTGACTGAGTCCGAGACGCGCATCCGCCACATCACCGGCGAGCACTTCGAGATGTTTGTCGGCGAGCGCGCGATAGGTTTTTTCCAGCGTCGGATCGACGCCAGCGAACATGGCGTCGAGGCGCTGTTGCGCAGCGGCGTTATTTTCTGCGCGAATCAGGCAAATCAGTTTGCCGTTGCCTTGGTCGTTGTCACTGCTACGGCCGTCGTTGCTCTTCTTGTCAGCCTCGGCCGCCAGTTTTTGCAGCCAGCCGAGACAGATAAATCGTCCGAGAAATCCGTTGGCACCGGTCAGCAGTACGGTGCGTGTTGTGGTGGCCAGCTCCAATGCGGCGGCATTGCTCAGTGTCGTCGCATCGATAAATTTGGCGAGATCGAGGTCGGCGGCATTGACGACCTGCGCGGTGGTTTTGTCTGGGTTTTTACCGTGCACACGGGCGAATATCGGCACATCGCCTTGGTTTTGTAACGCACTCTCGATTGCCTGCGCCCAGCGTTGTGGTGAACCGGTCGGGCTCAGAATTGCACTTGCCGGCAGCGACACGCCAAAAATTTCGTCGATCGACAGCGACAATATCGCCGCGCCCAACGAATCGCCGCCGAGTTCGGTGTACGTGTGCGCCTGGGATACGTCGATGCCCTGCACACCGAGATTGGCTTCGAGCACCTTGCCGACCTTGTCGAGAATGCTCAGGGTCGAGTTCGGATTTTTCAGCGCCAGTAAATCCTCGCGCTGTTTGCGTTCGAGTTCGGTGTACAGGTTTTCGAGACTGTCGCTGTATTGGCGTTTCAGGTTCGGGCGCATGCGTTTGCGCACACTCGACAGCAAGCCGTTCTCGTGACTGAACGGTTCCAGCTCGACGATAAAATCGCGCGGCACTTCGAAGGTGCGCAAACCGGTTGCGCGCGCGACTTTCTGGAATTCGGCGCGGATCAGGGTTTTGATTTCGGCTTCGGCAGGATTGTTGCCCAGCGTATGCGTAACGACGTCCATATCCGGCACGACGACGGCGAGCACGAAAGAACGCAGCGAGTTGCCATAAACAAATATCTGTTTGATCGCGGCGCTGCCGCTCTCGAAGGTTTTTTCCAGCGGGGCCACCGCGACATATTCGCCCTGCGACAATTTCAGTACGTCGTTGCGGCGATCGATATACACGACATGGTCGGGGCCACGCTCTTCGACGATATCGCCGGTCAGCGAGAAACCGTCTTCGTCGAACAGTTTTGCGGTTGCTTCCGGGCGTTTGAAATAGCTGGTGATCGCCAGCGAACTTTTAAAACACAATTCGCCGCGCGGATACGGTTTGTCGGTGACGAAATAACCGAGCTCCGGCACGTCGCGCAATTTATATTCGGTGACGGGCGGCCGCATGATGCGGTTGTCCATGGTGATGCCGCCGGTGCCGGCTTCGGTGTTGCCGTATACCTCCGTCAGCATGATGTCGAAACAGTCGCGCATGAATTCGCGCACCGAGGGCGCCGTCGGTGCGGCGCTGATGGCACCGCCGCGCAGGCGATCGCCGAGAAAGGTCGAGCGCATTTCTGCCATGACCTGGTTGCGGATGGTCTCGGTGTTGTCCGCATTGGCTTCGACCAATGCGAGACGGCGCGTCACTTCGCTCTGGAAATGCTGGTGCACCAGTTCAAAGACGCGCGGGAAAAAATTCATGTAGGTCGGTCGCGCGAGACGGATGTCGTCGAACAGCGTCGACATGTCCGGCCGCGCCGTGAAAAAACCGGTGCCGCCCAGTGCCAGCGTGCCGAACACCATGTTGCGGCCGAGCAGGTGATTCAGCGGCGCAAAACACATTTGCACCATCGGCACATTAAATTGTCCGCCCAGCCAGGTCGTGCGCGCCGCGCGTTCCGGAATAATCGCGCCTTTCGGTGTGCCGGTGCTGCCCGATGAATGCAGCAGCGCGACCATGCGCTCGCGACCGTCAGGATGCGGCGGCAGAAATTCCCACGCATACGCATCGCCGAACGCAATCAATTCATGCAGCGTGGTCAAGGTGATGTTGGCGCCCGCTTGCGTAATCAAGGTTTGCGCAGCGTCGAATTGCGCGCGTTCGCCGTCATCGCGCGCGTCGTAATCCATTGCCACAAGACTGTGAATGGCGCCGTGTTCGATCGCGAGTTGTGCAGCGATGACGAGGTCGGCGGTGGTCGCGATCAGGGTGGCGGGATGGGTGTCGGCAAAAATGCTGCCGAGTTCGGCGCCGGCCAATGTGGTTTGCAGCGGTACCGCCACGGCCTGCTGGTAGACGCAGGCCATTTCGGCGGTCGTGAAATCGATGCTGGTAAATCCGAGCATGACGACAAATTCGCCCGGTGCGACCTGGTGCTGCGGATGATGTCGCCACGCTTTCGCAAGATTCTGAACGCGCGAATGCAGTTCGCGATAGGTGAGCGTGTCGAAGCGCGGCAGCAGTTGGCGCGTTTGGCGACCGCTGGCTGCATCGCGCGCGATGTCGTAGGCGCGTTCGCCGAGGGCGGGACGGTCGGCGTAGCTGTCGAGCACGGTCGCAATCGTGCGCTCGTAGGAGATGCCGGATTCCCGCACGGCTTTGCGCACGGAATCTTTGGGCAGCAGCTGCCGCAGCTGCGGATCGGTCTCGGCCAGTGCCCTCACCCGCCGTTGGTAGCGTTCCTTGGGGTCGACCGACGCGGGGTCAGCGATACCGCGATCGAGACTGCCAGCCTGCACCGTCATTGCAAATTCCTCAGCATTTATAGCCTTTTTTATGTGAATTGCGGGACCGGGCGGGAGTGTCTTCCCCCCGCATTGTCTTGAAGACAGCCGTAAAGACAATCCTAGAGACAAACCGCTGCGGCCAGCATGACAAAAAGTTTAACGCGATTGCGGGGCGGCCCTTTTGGGGGGAGAAAAATGCCGCCGCGAAAGGATGGGGCTCAAATAAAGATTGACGCCGCAGCGAATTAGCGTAGCCTGACGGTCAGCTAACTATGTCCTCGTTATTGCACCCGGTTTGCAGCGTCTGATCAAGTTGTTCCCTCGCTCCTTCTGCCTTTCAGTAACCTCTCATCGCTAGCCAATCTGATTTCATCGACATCAGAAACACTCATTATTTCAAAGGTAATACGCAATGGCTAATTCAAGCACCGGCACCGTCAAATGGTTTAACGAAGCTAAAGGTTTCGGCTTCATCACTCCGGAAAGCGGTCCCGATCTGTTTGTGCATTTCAGCTCCATCACCAGCAGCGGTTTCAAAACCCTGGCCGAAGGCCAGCAAGTTGAATTCACTGTCGGTCAGGGCAAAAAAGGCCCGCAG
>JBEVMI010000029.1:0-10808 GCA_040508685.1 Spongiibacteraceae bacterium | reverse complement strand
ACGCGCTCGACGATGCCGAGAAGCAGGGCATCCTCGATCGCATCAGCGCCGAAGGCAAACGCGGCAAGGTGCAGGTGACGCGTTTTAAAGGTCTTGGCGAAATGAATCCGCTGCAATTGCGCGAGACGGTCATGAATCCGGATACGCGGCGACTGGTACGGTTGACCATCGCCGGCGATGACGACACCAACAAACTGATGGACATGCTGCTCGCAAAAAAACGCGCCGGCGATCGCAAGGAATGGCTGGAGAGCAAGGGTGATCTGGCCGAAGTTGTCAGCTAAAAAAATCTGGAGCGATCGCGTGTTGCCGTACTGGAAACAGCATGGTGCAAGGGCGTGGCTGCTGGTGTTGCCGTTGGCGGTACTCGTGTCGGTGTGGGCGCTGCGCGATACCGCGCCGGTCGCGCCGCCACCGGCATTGCCGGAACAGGTGCCAGCGGTGGTGATACCGCCGGCGGTGGCGGTGGAATTTCACCGCGACATCAAACCGATTTTTGAAAATCGCTGCGCTGTCTGTCACGGCTGTTACGACGCGCCCTGCCAGCTGAAACTCGATTCGCCGGAAGGGGTGCTGCGCGGCGCCACCAAAGCCCGGGTCTACGAAAGCACGCGTTTGCTCGAAGCGCCGCTGACACGTTTATTTGTCGATGCCCAAAACACCGACCAATGGCGCCAGAAAGAGTTTTTCTCTGTCGTCTATGAAGGCGAAGCGCCGATCGATGCACTGGCACGGCTCGACGGCAGCCTGTTGTATCGCATGCTCGCGCTGAAGCAGGCCAACCCGATGCCGAAAGGACCGGCGCGTGAACGCTTCGAACTCGGCCTCGATCGCCGCGAATATTGTCCGAAGCCAGAGGAGTTCGATAAATACGCGCGCGAACATCCGCAGTGGGGTATGCCGTATGCGCTGCCCGGTATCGGCGACGACGAGTTCAACACCGTCAAACGCTGGCTCGAAGCGGGCAGTCCGGTCGCGGAACGGCCGCCGCTGGAACGGCCGCTGCTCAACGAGATCAACGACTGGGAACGTTTTCTCAACGACGGCGACTTGAAAACGCAGTTGTTGGCGCGGTATGTCTACGAACATTTGTTCCTCGCCGATCTGTATTTTCCCGATCTCGCGATTCCCGCCGGCAATCAGCCGTATTTCAAGCTGGTGCGTTCGCGCACCGCACCGGGACAGCCGCTCGATATTATCGCCACGCGCCGTCCCTATGATGATCCCGGGGTCGAGCGGGTTTATTACCGGCTGCAACCGGTGCACAGCGCGATTCTGGCAAAAACCCATCTGCCGTATGCGCTGAATGAAAAACGCAGACAGCGCTGGCGCGAATTATTTCTCGATCCGAAATACGACGTCGCCGCGCTGCCGTCGTATGCACCCGACGTGGCCGCCAATCCCTTTGTTGCGTTCCACGATTTGCCGGTGCGCGCGCGTTATAAATTTCTGCTCGACGACGCCGGTTTCACGATTGGCAATTTCATCAAGGGCCCGGTATGTCGTGGCCAGATTGCGCTGAATGTACTCGACGACCGCTTCTGGGTGATGTTTGCCGATCCCGATGTCGAGGCGATGGTGGATGCGGATTTCCTCGCGCGCGAAAGCGACAATCTGCGCCTGCCCGCGGCCGTCGCGAATAAAAAAATCGCGTCGTTGCAGAACTGGCAAAGTTATGCGCGGCTGCAGGGCGTTTACCTCACCGCAAAATCCAAGTTCCTGCACGCGCAGTTCGGGCGCCCCGATGCGGTGACCCCGGCCCTGTTGTGGAAAGGCGATGGTTTCAGCGCTACCGCCAACGCCCTCGACAAGGCGCTCGGCGCTGAAAAAAATGCCAATGCCGCGCTGACCGTGTTCCGTCACTTCGACAGCGCCAGCGTGGTGCCGGGCTGGATCGGCGATACCCCAAAAACCGCTTGGGTGATCGACTACCCGCTGCTCGAACGCATGCACTATCTGCTGGTTGCGGGTTTCGATGTCTACGGCGACGGCAGCCACCAATTATTGACGCGGCTGTACATGGATTTCCTGCGGATGGAGGCGGAATACAATTTCCTGTATTTCCTGCCGCAGAAAAAACGCGAGGCCGAACGCAGCAGCTGGTATCAGGGCGTCGGCGCCAATCTGCGCGATTCGGTGTATCGCCAGGTGCCCACGTATTCCACCGAAACCGGCATGGTCTACAAAACCCGCGATGTCAAACGCGAGTTTTTTACGCAGATGCGCACGCAGCTCGGCGCCGCGCTTGATACGCGTTATGTGTTGGCTCAAGGCGAGGGCGGCGCCGATGAGCTGTCGCAATTGCAAAAACTGGCAGCGCTGCGCGGTCGCCCGGTGGCGCTCCTGCCCGAAGTGGTATTCCTGCGGGTGGTGCGCAAGGGGGCGCCGGACGAGGCCTACACGCTGCTGCACAACAGCGATTACGCCAATGTCGCGGTGCTGCTGCTCGACCGCGAACGGCGGCGGCCGCAATTCGACACGCTGACGGTGGTGCCCGGGTTTATCGGCGCTTATCCCAACGCGTTCTGGCGCGTCACCGAAAACGAATTGCCGGAGTTGGTGAAACAATTGAGTGCGGTGCGCACCCCGCAGGATTACCGCAATTTTGCGCAGCGGTATGCGATCGGGCGCGACAACGAAAAATTCTGGCCCTACAGCGACTGGATGCATCGCCTCTATCGCGAACGCGAGCCGGTGGCGTGGGGGTTGTTCGATTTCAATCGCTACGAATGAGGGCTATTGGCGGTATTGCCTATACTCAGCGCCGGGTCGCCATCGCGAAAGGGTTTCAGTATCGGCATGAAAGTGTCTGCAAAACCACCCGCACCACTCATCGCACGCGGACCGCTGTTTGTGGCGGCGGCCTATGGCGTGCTGGGCCTGCTGTGGATTACGACCAGCGATCTGGCGCTGGATGCGCTGGTCGACGATCCGCGCTGGTCGACCTATATCGCCATTGGCAAGGGTTACGCCTTTATCGGTATCACCGCCGTGCTGCTGTTTTTTGCGATCAATCATCTGCAGCACCGGGTGGCGCAGGTCGAAAAGAACAGCAGTGCCGAACTGGCGGCCTCCGAACGCGCCTACCGAGAGCTGTTTGAAAACAACCCGAATCCGATGTGGATCATCGAGCAGCAGACGCAGCGTTTCCTGTCCGTCAACCTGATGGCCGAACGCAACTACGGCTACGATCGCGGCGAGTTTGCGACGCTGACGCTGGGCGATCTGGTTGACGCCGATGCGATCGCGGACATGCCACGCCTGCTGCATCGCGACACCGGCGGCGCGCGGGTGCGGCGCGGCATTTCGCGGCATCGCACCCGCGACGGCCGCCTTCTTCATGTCGAGGTAGCGAGTTACCAAACCAACTTTGACGGCCGTCCCGCCTGCATGTTGATCGCCCACGATATTTCGCGCCGCATCGAGATGGAAAACGATCTGCGCGCATCCAAAAACCTGCTGCGGTTCGCGCAACAGCTGGCCGGTATCGGCACGCTGGTGATCAATCTCGACAACGGCGATATCAGCTGGTCCGAACAGGCGCTGGCCTTGTTTGGACTCGATCCGGGCCGGCCGGGTCTCGATATGCGGGAACTGCTCGACCTGGTCCACCCCGACGATCGCGAGCTGGCACAGCAGCGGATTGCGCTGCACCACGGCGGCGCTGTGGAGGCGAGCACGACCGAAATTCGCGCCTGTCTGCCCGGGGGCTTGCGTCACTTCACCGTGCGCACGCGGCGCCGTTACTGGCAAACGGATGAGCAGACGCGCGTCGTCGTCGCCTTCCTCGACAACACCGAACGCAAACTGATCGAGCAGCGCCTGGCGCGCAGCGAGCAGCACTACCGCCAGCTGGTCGACCTGTTGCCCGATGCCCTGTTCGTCATGGCGGCGGATCGCAGCATTCAGTTTGCCAATCCCGCCGCCGCGCGGGTATTCGGCGCCGCTGCGCCGGAGCTGCTGCTGGGGCGCGACATCTTCGAACTGATCGTCGATCCCGGCGCCGACGAACAATTGCAGCGCGCCGCACAGGCGCAGCCCGGCGTGCAGATGGCCTGCCGCTGGCGCAGTTTCCGTCGCCTCGACGGCGCGACCTTTGCCGGTGCCGCGACGGCGACCGCCCGCATCGAATTCAGCGACGGCGGCCGTACGCTGCAGCTGGTGATCCGCGATCTCACCGACCTGCGCCGGGTGGAGGCGCAACTGGCGCATGCCAACGGGCGCCTGCAGCGGGTGTCGAGTCAGCTGATCAAAACCGATGAAGCGGTGCGGCGCCGGCTGGCGAGTGAATTGCACGACGATGTCGGCCAGCTGCTGACGTTTGTCACCATGACCTCGGCGGCGCTGCGCAAACAGCTGGACGGTACCGAAGCGGAAAATCGCACCGTGGCATTGCATGCGGCGGCGCGCGAAGCGCTGGCCAAGGTGCGCGACCTGACCTTGATGTTGCGGCCGGCACAGCTCGACGCGGCGGGTCTCGAAGTCGCGTTGCGCAGTCACCTCGAACGTTTTCTGGATGGCAGCGGGCTGGGGTTCCAGCTGCACTGTGATGCGCTGACGCCGCGCCCCGATCCGGAAACCGAAATCGCGCTGTTCCGGATCGCCCAGGAGGCGGTCACCAATGTGTTGCGCCACGCCGGCGCCACCCATATCGATATCCGCCTGCGTTGCATCCCCGAGCACATCGAGTTGCATCTGGTCGACGACGGCGCCGGTTTCGACGTCGAGCGCAGACTGGCCGAGGCGCTGACCGCCGGCGTGTTCGGTATGCACGAGCGCGCGCAATTGCTCGGCGGCCGGTTTCAGATTCGCTCGACACCGGGTGTCGGCACCGAATTGTGGGCGCGGCTGCCGCTGCGCTCCCAAGCGCTAACCATGGAAGCGGAAGGATGACTGCAGAACGATCCAGCCCTGAACAGTCAGTAGCAGACCATGCCGTGCTGCTGATCGACGATCACAAGCTGGTCCGCGCGGGCCTCCGTGCGTTGATCGACGAACTGCCCGGCTATCGCGTGGTCGGCGAGGGCGATGACGGCGATCAGGCCGAGAGCCTGGTCGCGGCGCGGCAGCCGGATGTCGTGGTCATGGATATCAGCATGGCGCGGGTGTCCGGCGTGCAGGCGCTAACGGCACTGCGGCGGCGTTATCCGCAGCTGCCGGTGGTGATGTTGTCGATGCACGCAGGTCCGGAAATGGTATTGGCGGCGATGCGTGCCGGCGCCACGGCCTACGTCGTCAAGGAGGCGGCGGAGCAGGAGCTGGCGGCCGCGCTCGACGCCGCGATTGCGGGCGACCGCTATCTCAGCTCCAGCCTGTCCGGCAGCGTGCTCGCCAGCCTGCGCGAACCCGAGGCGGCGGTGCAGGCGCTGAGTCCGCGCCAGCGCGAAGTGTTGCGCCAGCTCGCGCTGGGACGCTCCACCAAGGAGATCGCGTACGAACTCGACCTCAGCGCCAAAACCGTCGAAACGCACCGCGCGCAATTGATGCAGCGCCTCGGCATCCGCGATCTCGCGGGACTGGTGGTGTATGCACTGCGCAACCATATCGTCGATATGGATGAATATCGTCGCTAACCGCGGATCCCGGGCCGGTGGCGGACACTGCGTGCGCCCATCTCCCTGCGGACAATCCTTATAGGGAATATCCCGAGGCCGCATGCGGTATCCCCGCATGGGCGGCGCGCCGGGGCTGGTCGATACTGGGCGCAATCCAATAATCGTATTGGCTGTGGATGTTAGGAGCACTGATGCGCATGCAATCGATCCCCGCCACCTGTTTTCCCTCGTTGTTGTTGCGCTGAGATGCGGGCACCGGATGCTGTCCGCGAGGAAGCGCGCGATACCCTGATGGTGTACGCGGCGCTGTGTATGGCGCTGGCCATGCTGGGTGCATTCCTGTTTGCGATCGACATGCGCGCCATCGGTGGCGCCATCGGGCTGCCGGCCTGGCTCGGCGGCATCTGGCTGCTGGCCTGGCAACTGCGCGCGCGGATCAGCGCCACGGTGACCGCGGGTTTGCTGGTCATCAGTGCGTGGGTATGGCTGGGGCGAACCCTGAGTCCGGTCGAATATTCGCTGCTGATCGTGTTGACCGCAGTGGCGTGGACGGCGGGTTGGGGGCTGCGTCGGTTCCGCTCCTTCGTGGCGTTGCGGCGCACCTTCGCGGCGCAGAGCCAGTGGCAGGAGTCGCTGTACAGCAAAGTACTGAGCAGCAGCGACGAATGCGTAAAGATGATCCGTTGCGACGGTACGCTGCTGGCCATCAATGCGCCGGGAGCGCGGCTGCTCGGCGCCGAAAATCAGAGCGAGCTGGTCGGCGCCAACTGGTTTGAGTTCTGGGGCGCTGACGAGCGCGCTACCGCGCAGGATGCCTTCGCCAAGGCATTGCGCGGCGAAACCGCCGTGTTCGAGGCGTCCGGCGCCCGTCTCACCGGCGAGATGCGGCGCTGGCGCAATCGTATCGCAGCGATCCAGACCCCCGCCGGCGAAACCCAATTGCTGTGCCTGTCCAGCGATATCACCGATAGCGCCGAATCGACATTCCGTGACCAGCACCGCCAGCAACAGTGGTTGCAGCTGGCGGATGCGCTGGGCGAACCACTGCTGATCGTCGATCGCGACTGGCAGGTCAGTTTTGCCAATGAAGGCGCGCGTGCGCTGCTGCAATTCGTACCCGACCAGACTCCCTCGTCGTTGTGGAAATTGCTGCCGGCGCGCCCGGACAGCAGTCTCGAACGTTGCCTGCAACAGTGCGGCCGCCAGCGCGAAGTGCAGCGCTCCCAGTTTTTCCTGGCGCAGCGCATGACCTGGCTGGGGGTCACGGTGCTGCCGTGGGACGACGGCGTCGCCGTGTTGCTGCGCGATCTGTCCGGCACCCAGACCGATCTGTTGCAGCAGTCGGCGATCGAACAATTGCGCCTGACCCAGGAGATCACTGGCGTCGGCGACTGGCTGTTCGATTGCCGCGAGGGTCTGCTGGTGTTGTCGGAGCGCGCCCTCGGCGTGCTCGGCCTGCCGGCGTCGACCGCGTTGCGCGGTACCCAGGAGGGCGGCCACAAAAAAGCGGTACTGGAATTCCTGCATGCGGATGATCGCGCGCTGCTGGTACAGGCCATCATCCGCACCGCCAACAGCGGCGAGCCGCTCGACATCACCGTGCGCCGCCCCGATGTGATGGCGCCGGGCGGCGTCCGTCATTTGCACTGGCGCGGCCGCAGCGTCACCGATGCCGGCGGCGGGGAACAGCGCCTGCTCGGCGTGCTGCGCGACGTCAGCCACGAAAAAATGCTGGAGGAGCCGGATGCACGCGTGCAGCGGTTGCTCGATCACACCCTCGACGCGATCCCGCACGACGTTCTCGTTTTCGACGCCGACGGCACCATCGTCGCCATGAATGCCGGCTGGAAAACAACGCAGGGCAGCAGTGGCCGCGACGTGCGCCTCAACCCCGGCGTCGGCGACAATTATCTGGAACTGTTCGCGCTGTCTGCCGTGCTGAGCGACAACCCCGAGCGCGCCGAATACACCCGATGTAATGCGGAAAGTATCCGCGCCGTGGTGCGCCGCGAGCGCGCCAGCCACGAATTCGAATACGAGAGTGGCGGCGCTGTGCTGCGGGTGCGGGTGACGCCGATCCAGGGCAGCAGCCTGACGCTCAGCGCCCGCGAGGACATCACGGCCAATCGCGAGCTGACCAGCGCGGTCGCCGCCCACGACCGCCGCCTCGCGCAGGCGATGAACGCCACGCAGGATGGCGTGTTCGTGTGGGCGCCGCTCAGCGGTGCGACGTTCTACTCGAAACAGTTCGCGAAACTGCTGCGTTATCCGGGCGACGAACTGCCGGCGTTCGACGCCATGTTACTGACCACGGCACACCCGGACGATCGCGCCCGCGTGCAGGCGCAGCTCGCCGAATTCAGTCCGCCGGTCGACCGCCAGACTTTCACCTTCGACGTGCGGCTGCTGGTCGGCAGTTCGCAGTTCCGCTGGTTCCAGCTGCGCGGCGAAGTCCAGCGCAAGGCGGTCGGCGAGGTCGAAATCGCCGGTTCGATCATGGATATCCAGTCCGCGCGCGATCTGCAGCAGCAGTTGTACGACGTCGCTTTCGTTGACGAAGTCACGCACCTGCCGAACCGCAAGGCGTTGTATGAGCGTCTGCAAGAGCTGTGCGCCGATGAGCGCGAAAACTTCGCCGTGCTGTTGCTCGATCTCGATCGTTTCAAGAACGTCAATACGTCCCTGGGTATCAGTGTCGGCGACGCCCTGCTGTGTCAGGTGGCGGAGCGGCTGCTGCGCACGGCCGGGCAGGACGCCATGCTGGCGCGTCTGGCTGGTGACGAATTTGCGGTGCTGCTGCCACAGGCGACGCCCGCAGAGCTCGAAGTGCGTATCACGCAATTGCTCGACTGCATTCGCCCCGCCTTCCATCTCGACGGCGAAGACCTTTTCATCACTGCCTCGATCGGCGCGGCGCTGTCGCCGCAGGACGGCCGCAGCGCCACCGATCTGTTGCGATTTGCCGACGCCGCATTGCGCGGTGCCAAACAGGCCGGGCGCGATGGCTTCGAGTTTTTCGAGCACAACCGCAAGCTGCCCGGCCGCGAGCGGCTCAGTCTGGAAAACGAATTGCGACAAGCGCTGGCGCGCCACGAGTTCGAGCTGTTCTATCAGGGCAAATTCGATCTGAATGGCGGCGGCCTGCTCGGCGCCGAAGCCTTGCTGCGCTGGCGTTCGCAAACGCGCGGACTGGTGGCGCCGGGGGAATTCATCCCGCTGCTCGAAGAGACCGGGCTGATCCTGCCGGTCGGCGAGTGGATTCTGGGCGAGGCGTGCCGCCAGGTGCGCGCGTGGTTTGCACTCACCGGGCGCTGGATTCCGGTGGCCGTGAACGTGTCGACGATCCAGATGAGTGCGCGCGATTTCGGCCGGATCGCGCTGGGCATCCTCCACGATAACCGCGACGGTGTGGCGCTCCCGCCGCGGACGATCGAGCTGGAAATTACCGAGTCGGCGTTGATGGCCGATATCGAGCAGGGCGCGCAACTGCTGCAGGAATTGAAGCTCGCCGGTTTTGCGATCGCGCTCGACGATTTCGGCACGGGTTATTCCAGCCTCGGTTATCTGCGCCGCTTCAGCCCGAACACCCTAAAAATGGATCGCAGTTTTATCGCCGACCTGGAGCAGGACCACAGCGCCCGCGAAATTGCCGCCGGCATCGTGCAGATGGCGCGCGCGCTGTCGATCGAAGTGGTCGCCGAGGGCATCGAAACCGCGGCGCAGCGCGACATTCTGCGGCGCATGCAGTGTCCGGTCGGGCAGGGTTACTGGTTCGCCAAGCCGATGCCGGCAACCGACTTCGAACAGAAACATCTGCGGCCATCGTCGCGCGTGGTCAATCTCGACATCCGCTAGAGATGACCCCCTCCGCCCCCTTCGGGGCACCTCCCCCTCCTGCGCAGGGGGAGTCTCCGCACTCCGGGCGAAGTGATGAAAGTCTCCCCTGCGAAGTAGGGGAGGTGGCTCGCGTAGCGAGACGGAGGGGTCATGTTCACACCCGCAGACGCGCCGCGATGTGCGCCTGCCAGCCCGGCTGCAGCGCCCCATCCAGCTCCGCCACAAACCGTTCTGCCAATGCCGCCACCGTCGGAATATCGTCGACCAGGCCGGTGCTGTGGCCGGCGCTCCAGACGTTTTTCCACGCCCGCACACCCTCCGGCAGATTCGGTCGATGGCGTTGTTGCGGCGGTGGCAGGTTGGCGGGATCGAGCCCTTGCGCAACGATCGAGGGTTTCAGCCAGTTGGCGGTGAGGCCGGCGATGGCGTCGCTTTCGAGAATGTCGCTGGTCTGCGAAGCGACCACCATGTCCTTGTATGCCTGCGGCGCTGCCGATTCCTTGGTCGCGACAAACCGCGTGCCCAGGCACACCATGTCGGCGCCGAGCGCGAGGGCGCCGCGGATGCCGGCGGCGTCGGCGATACCGCCGGCGAGCACGATCAGGCCATCGAACTGGCGGCGGATCTGCGGCAGAAATGCAAACGGCGACAGCGAACCGTTATGGCCACCAGCACCGGCACAGGTCAACATCAAACCGTCGACGCCGGCGTCGATCGCCTTCTGCGCGAAGCGCATCGTCGTCACGTCGTGGATGACGCGGCCGCCCCAGGCATGCGCGCGTTCGACCAAGGCGGCGGGATTGCCGATGCTGCTCAAAATCAGCGGCACGCGCTCGCGTTCGACCAGCGCGACTTTCTGGCCATAGACGGACTCCGCGAAGCCCGGTTTGTCGGTGCCGTCGGCGTTGACGTTGACGCAGAATGGCGCGAAGCGCTGGCCTGCGGCGCGGCGTGTATCCGCGACCTCACGGAGACCGTGCAGCCACTGTTCGAGATCTTCCAGCGTGCGCGGATTGGCGAGCTGAAACGCACCGATGAGTCCGGCTTCGCAGCACGCCTGTGCCAGCTGGTTGGACGACACCAGAAACATCGGTGCCTGCAGAATGGGGAGTCGTAAATCGAGCAGAGCCTGGGCCAGTGCCATGGGTTAAGCCTTGTACGGGTGGAAGGGGAGAATGAAGGGGGATTTTCCGTGAATAGTTACGGCGAGTGCAGCCGCGTTAATACCTGACCCCTCCGCCCTGCGGGCACCTCCCCTATTGCATAGGGGAGGCCATCGAACTCCGGCTGCACCACGAATGGCCTCCCCTGCGCAGTAGGGGAGGTGGCTCGCGCAGCGAGACGGAGGGGGCAGGTTTCAATGAGCGCACTCATTGCCCTGCGCGATCCCGCTGCAAATACCGATAAATAAACGCA
>JBEVMI010000019.1:0-3109 GCA_040508685.1 Spongiibacteraceae bacterium | reverse complement strand
TTCTGCGCCTCGGCGTACGAGCTCTACAAGGCGAGGGCGCTGCTGTCGGTGAGTGACCTACCGGTGTTCATTGTCGGCCTGATCACGGCGTTTATCAGTGCGTTCCTGTGCGTACGCTGGCTTTTGCGCTACGTCAGTCAGCACGACTTCACGATTTTCGCCTGGTATCGAATTGCGTTCGGCATTCTTGTGCTGGCCACGGATCACTTCGGGCTGGTCAACTGGTATCCCCAATAGGGGCGCAACACAGGCGAGCCGGGCTATACTGACGGCCCGACTTTGGCCCAGCCCGGATCGACTTCGTGCGAATTGGCTCCTCATCCCTGCCGCTACTGCCGACCACGGTTCCCGACCGCGGTTACGGTACGGCCCGGAGTTCGCGAACTTCCGATGTTGTCGATTCGACCGCCGATTCGACACCGCGCGGCGAGGTCACCCGCGTGCGCAGCCGTTCTGCTGCCACTGCCGATACCGCCAGCTTCTCCGACCGTAATCTCTCCCAGCGCAGCCGCGATGCCTTGCAATCCTATCTGGCCAATGGCCCGACCCTGACCGAACGGTTGGGTGTGGAGCTGGCCGGGATCGATGTTCAGGTCTGATGTCCCGAATCCCGTCACTGATCTCGTCGCGCACGTCGTACCGAGCTTCCGTCCGTCCTGTGAAATGAACTCCGAGTAATGCCCATGGCTCGCACTCCCAATCTGATCGACGATCTGCTCGCCTTTCTGAAACATTCGCCCACACCTTTTCACGCGACCAGAAATGCTGCCGGGCGGCTCGCGCAGGCTGGCTTTGAACAATTGCATGAGGCCGATGCCTGGGCGCTGCAGCCGGGCGGGCGCTATTACGTCCTGCGTAACGATTCGTCAGTACTGGCGTTTGTGCTGGGCAAGGATTCGCCAGTCGAAAACGGCATGCAGTTGGCCGGTGCCCACACCGACAGCCCCTGTCTGAAAATCAAACCAAATCCCGAGCTCCGTCGTGGCAATTGCTGGCAGCTTGGCGTCGAGGTTTACGGCGGCGCGTTGTTGAATCCGTGGTTCGATCGCGACCTGTCGCTCGCTGGCCGCGTCACCTACGTCGATAACAAAGGTATCTTGCGCAGCACGCTGGTGGATTTTCGCGAGCCGATCGCGACGATTCCGAGCCTGGCGATTCACCTCGATCGCGATGTCAATAACAACCGCTCGATCAACCCGCAGCAGCATCTGCCCCTGGTCCTGATGAGCGCGGCCGTGGACAGCGAATTCAGTTTCCGCGAACTGCTCCTGCAGCAAATCCACACCGAACAGCCGTCGCTGAAAATCAAAAGCGTGCTCGACTACGAAATCAATTGCTACGACACGCAGGCACCGGCGGTGGTCGGATTGCAGCGCGATTTCATTGCCAGCGCACGACTGGATAACTTGCTGTCCTGTTTTGTCGCGTTGCGCGCGCTACTGAGCGCGGATGGCTCGCGCAGCTGCGGCATCGTATTGACCGATCACGAAGAGGTCGGCAGCAGCTCGACATCCGGCGCGCAGGGCACATTAATGAATGCCGTGCTGCAGCGGGTAGCCGGGAGCCACGAAAATTACGTGCGCATGATTGATCGCTCGGCGTTCATTTCCTGCGATAACGCGCATGGCCTGCATCCGAATTACACCGACCGCCACGATGGCAATCACGGCCCGCAGCTGAATGGCGGCCCGGTCATCAAGGTCAACGCCAACCAGCGTTATGCCACCAACAGCGAAACCTCCGCATTATTTCGTCATCTGTGCCAGCAGGAAGATGTGCCGGTGCAAAATTTTGTCGTGCGCAGCGATATGGCGTGCGGCAGCACCATCGGTCCGATCACCGCCACCGAGATCGGCATCAAAACCGTCGATATCGGTCTGCCGCAGTGGGGCATGCATTCGATTCGCGAACTCGCCGGCAGCCGCGATTGCGAATACCTGTTCCGCGTGCTGAAACGTTTCTTTCACGCCTGAAAAAATGCCATTTCTTTTTAGTCATCTGCAATAGACCAACGACCTCATCATCGACTTCTTCATCGAGAACAACAGTAATGGGCAAGCAGCGTGTTCTAACCGGGATTACCACCACCGGCACTCCGCATTTGGGGAATTACGTCGGCGCCATTCGCCCGGCAATCGCGACCAGTCGCGACAGCAATGTCGATTCATTTTTTTTTCTTGCCGATTTTCACGCGCTGATCAAATGTCAGGACCCGGCGCTGGTGCGGCGTTCGACGCTGGAGATCGCGGCGACCTGGCTCGCGCTCGGCCTCGATACCGATGCCACCACGTTTTACCGGCAGTCGGATATTCCGGAAATCCCGGAGCTGACCTGGATAATTACCTGCATTACCTCCAAAGGTCTGATGAATCGCGCGCATGCCTATAAGGATTCGGTGCAGAAAAACCTCGATGCCGGTGAAGATGCCGATTTGGGCATCACGATGGGTTTGTTCAGCTACCCGATCCTGATGGCGGCGGACATTCTGATGTTCAACGCGCACAAAATTCCGGTGGGTCGCGACCAGATTCAGCACATCGAAATGGCGCGTGATATCGCCGGGCGTTTCAACCATATTTATGGCGAAACCTTTGTGTTGCCGGAAGCGGTTATCGAAGCCGATGTGGCGCTGCTGGGCGGGCTCGACGGCCGCAAGATGAGCAAAAGTTACGGCAATACCATCCCGCTGTTCACGCCGGAAAAAGATCTGCAGAAATTGATCAACAAGATCAAAACCAATCTGCTCGAACCCGGTCAGCCGAAAGACACTGCCGATTCCACGCTGTTTCAAATATGGCAGGCATTCGCTACCCCGGAACAAACTGCCTACATGCGCGAACAGTTCGCTGCCGGTGTCGGCTGGGGCCAGGCCAAGAAAGAGCTGTGGGCGCTGATCAATGATCATATCGGTGCCACGCGCGAGCGTTATCAGGCGCTGATCGCCGCGCCGGATTTTGTCGAGGCGGAATTGAAAAAGGGGGCAGAGAAAGCGCGCGCCGAGGCCTCGGTACTGCTGCAGAAGGTCCGCCGCGCGGTCGGTATTGCACCGCTGAGTTGATCTGTCAGAGCAGCGGGCTGCCAGAGATGTGGCCCCATGTGAGGGTGATCA
>JBEVMI010000017.1:0-6464 GCA_040508685.1 Spongiibacteraceae bacterium | reverse complement strand
TTTACCGGTAACGATCTCACCGTAATGCGCGATGGGATCCGCCAAAACACCACGTCGCAGTCGGCACGCACACTCGACAGCTTTTTATTCGAGCGCATCGAGGTGCTGAAAGGTCCAGCTTCGTTGTTGTATGGCGAAGGTGCGATCGGCGGTGCCGTCAATTATGTTTCCAAGCTGCCGGGCGAAACCTTTGGCGGCGAAATCAACGTCGGCATCGGTTCATGGGATGGCTATCGTGTTGGTGTCGGAGTCGGCGGTCCTACGGCGATCGAGAATGTTTTTTTCCGCGCCGACCTTTCCAGCAACCGCTCCGGTGGTTATGTCGACGCCAGCGATTCGGAGTACGACGCTTACGCAGCGGCGCTGCGTTGGGATGTCACGCCGGAAACCCGCTTTACATTGAGCGGAACCTACCTGCGGGATGATGTGCTGAGTTACTACGGCACGCCCGTGGTGTACGACGCCGTGGTCGATCAGCATGGTATGCAGTCGATACGCAAAGCTCTGACCAGCACCGACTCGCTGGTTAATGCGCGTATCGCCGATGGCACGCGTCGCCGCAACTACAACAACCGCGACAATTTCGCGCGGGCGGAAAATTCCTTTGCGCGTGCAATTGTCGATACCGAGCTGAATGACAGTTGGGCATTGCGCAACGAAGTCTACCTCGCGACGCAGCATCTGAAGTGGCGCAATACCGAAAGCACGGTCTGGAATCCGGTCACGCAGCTGGTCGATCGCAGCAGCTTTTTCCTGATTTATCGCAACGACTATCAGATTGGCGATCGTCTCGATCTCACCTGGGAAAGCGACATTGCGGGTCGCCCGAATAAATTCCTGATCGGCGGGCTTTACGAAAACAACGAACAATTGCGCAACAGCGGGCAGACCTATCCAACATCGCCGACACCGGCCAGTGTGCCGCTGATCGGCTTCGAACGCGGTTATGGACCCGATGCGGGTTTTCAGAAAACTCTGAAAGTGATGACCGATACCGGCGCGGTGTATATCGAGAATATTTTCGAGCCGATTCCCGATCTGAACGTGGTGGCTGGTCTGCGTCGCGACTGGATCGATGTCGAACGCATCTCGTATGTCGGTCAGGCGAAATACGAAAAATCGTACATGCCGGATACGGGGCGTTTCGGTCTGATCTACGCGATCACGCCGACGCTGAATGTCTACGGCAGTTATACGCGCGCGGCGCAGCCGGTTTCGCAGCTGGTCAGTCTTTCGGCGGCGCAGGATGAATTCAGTCTGCAAACAGGCCAGCAATACGAAATCGGCAGCAAGGCATCATTGTTGGGTGGCGCAGCCGATTTAACGGTCGCGGTATTCGATATCGAAAAGAACGATTTGCTGACTACCGAAGTGGTCAATGGTGTTCGTCTCAACTCGCAGGTTGGTGCACAGGTTTCCCGGGGCGCGGAGATTGCGTTCGCCATTGCGCTGCCGGAGGGATGGCATGTCGATGCCAATCTGGCCTGGACCTGGAAAGCCGAGTTTGACGACTTCAACGAAAATCTCGGAGCGGGCGTGATTTCGCGCGCGGGCAACACGCCGCCGAATGTGCCGAAGCGGGTCGTCGGATTATTTGTGGCGCGGGATTTCGGTGCGTGGAAAACATCGGCGGGTTTACGTCACGTCGGCGATCGCGAAGCCAACAATAACAACGCCATTCATCTCGATGACTATACGACGCTGGACGTCAGCATCGGCTATCGCTGGCAGGACATCGGCATCACGTTATGGGGCCGCAATCTCACCGACGAGGAGTATGTCGAGTGGGCATCCGGCTCGGGCCTGATGCAGCGGATTGCCGAGCCGCGCAGTTATGAATTGACCGTCAAGTACGCATTCTAAAAGTAGTGTCGAAGATAGCCCGCGCTGGAAGCCCGGGCGGTAGCGTGTGGCACTGGAAACTCAGCCGGAAAAAGCCGTACAGTCCAACGTTCACAATAAGTAAAAGCGGGGCACATCCGCCCGCGTCCGTTTTCTCCTCCGCCAAGGACCGCATGATGCGATTGTTCTCTGTCACCACTCTTACGTTATTGCTGTTGTCTCCCTCGGCGTGGTCTACGGGAAAAACCCCCGAGGATATTCGCGAGGCATTTTATGCGTGGGTGTTGGCGCATCCGTCCGCGGCGCTGCCATCGGCGGTCGAACGTGCGCAGTTGGTGCGGATACTCGCGCCGGCGACGATCCAGTTGCTCGAACGCGCGGCGGCGATGGAGTCGTTATGTGTCAAATCGGCAACGGCAGACGACAAGCCATTTATTGTCGAGGGCGATTTGTTCGTGGGCAATTACGAAGGGGCGAGCGAGGTTGCCTATGGCGATGCGAGTCGCACCGTCACTAGCGAGAACGCGCAAGTGATGTTCACGTCGGACCTGCTTTATATCGATACCCGTTTTGCCAAGGCGCATCGTCATCGCACGGTCGCGTGGCGCGACCGGCTCGATGTTCGGCTGCTGAATGGGCATTGGCAGGTGCACGATGTGCAGTTCTCCGAAAACCATTCGCTGCGCGGAAATGTACAGGCCTACGTCGAGGAGGCTACGAAGTTGTGCGCCAAACCCTGACCCGGTTATCGATTCGGCAGGGAGGTGTCACATCGGGCGGTCGTTGAACAAATCCTGCGGCGTTCGGTCCGAACCTGACGGCGCATTCGGGGCCGCTGCTTCATTCCTTTATCTTCAGGAGGCGTCATGAAAAAGAAAGCATGGGCAGTATGGTCGGGGAGTCTCAAGGATGGCATCGGTTCAATTTCCACCGAAACCGGTGTACTGAAGGAGGCCCCTTATGGATTTAAGGCGCGGTTTGAAGGTGGCAAGGGCACCAATCCCGAGGAGCTGATAGGCGCCGCGCATGCCGGTTGTTTTTCGATGGCGCTGTCGATGATGTTGGGTGCCGAGGGTTTTACGCCGGAGAAAATCGAAACGCATGCGGAAATCACGCTGGATAAAGTCGGTGAGGGTTTCGAGATCACGGCCAGTCACTTGATCGTGACGGCGAAAATTCCCGGCATCGACACTGCGAAATTCGACGCGATTGCCGCCAAGGCAAAGGCTGGTTGTCCGGTGTCGAAGCTGCTGAAAGCCGACATCACGATGGACGCCACGTTGTTATGAGGACGTTGTTATAAATCAGGTTATAGGCGCTGGTTAAGCGCCCGCAGCAGTGGCGGATCGCGTTTATAGATATCCGGTTTGAACGCGATTCGCTGTATGTCGAGTACATCGACGGTCCAGTAGGCGAGCAGCAGCGGCACCGGCGTCGCAAGATCAAAATTCCGCGTTTTGCCTTCGGCGATTTTGCTGTCGATGGCGGCGCGGTTCCATTTTTCCGTATCGTTCAACAATAATTCGACCAGTTCCAGCGGTCGTTCGACGCGAATGCAGCCGGAGCTCAGGGCGCGTTGACTCTTGTCGAAAAATTCTTTGTGCGATGTGTCGTGCAGATAAACGGCGTACGGATTGGGAAAACGAATCACGACTTGTCCGAGCGGATTATCCGGCCCCGCATCGGCGCGCAACAGAATATTGCCGGGGCTGTTCCAGTTGACGCTGCTCGCATTGATTTCTTTTCCGCCCGGCGTCAGCACGCGCATATTATTTTTGGCGAGATAACCGGCGTCGCGCCGGATTTTCGGCAGGATGTCTTTTTTATAAATCGTCGGCGGCACGGTCCAGGTTGGATTGAAGGTCACGTAGGTGATATTGGATTTGAAGGTCGGCGTGCTGCGATAGGGTTTGCCGACCTGCACATTGGCCTGCCATATCGGTTTGCCGTGCTTGAGGAAATACACCTTGTAGCCGGCGATATCGACGACCACGGTGCTGTCGGCGATGTCGTGCAGCAGCCAGCGTCCGCGCTCCAGGTTGACGCGCACCTGATCGATCCGGTCCGCGACCGAAACGTTGAGCGCCGTGCGCGTCGCCGGGCCGATGGCGCCGTCGGTATCGAGATAATTTTCGCGTTGAAATAGACGCACGGTGTTGGCGAGTTCTTCGTCGTAGTTATTGTTGTCGTAAACCGCGCTGCCATTATTGTCAGCGGACCCGATAGTGGCAGCGGGTCCGCTCGCGGGGGCAGGCAAATAGCCGGCAATTGCGAGACGCTGCCGCAACACCGCCACCTGCGGGTCCTGCATGCCGGGCTTTAATGTCGTCGCGATCGTCAGTGCCGGCCAGCCGCCGCGTTTTTCGATATCGCGCAATGCGGCCAGCGCCTTGCGCGCATTCTGATACAGCCGATGTTGCGGACGTGCCTGTGCATAAACCCCGGCGATGTCGCCGCTGACGACCGCGTTATTGACCAGTGTGAGCGCCGCTTCGGTGGCCATGTCATGCAAGGCAAAATTCCACTGGGCATCGAGCGTCACCGGTTTTACCTTGCCGCGAAATAAATGCGCAAGCGAACGCAGGTAGGCGGTGCTCGCCAGCAAATCGAATTCCGCCTGTGCGATCACGTCGGCGGCGCCGGCTTGCAACAGCGCGTGTTTTTGCCGCAGTTCTGCCAGGTGATAGTCCTCGGGGTCGAGGCCGTCTTCGCGGAGCGTGCCGAGTTCGAGCAGCAGCGCTTCGACGTGTGCGGGTTTGGTCCAGGCCGGCGCGAAATTCCTCAGCTCGTAAAACTGATTGACGGCTTCGGCCAATGACAGGTCCCGCAGCTGCGGTGCGGGTGAGCGGGCGGGGGCATTGGCGTCGTGTATCTGTTCGAGATGAGCGCGAATCTGCTGCGAGATGGCGCCATCGTCGGCGCGGGCAGCGAGACTGCAGCACAGGAAAGCCAGAATCGGGATCAGGGCAAGGTAACGACGCATACGGGTATCTCCTGATGGCGAGTCTGGGTAGAGCGAGAGGGCGTTAGCCCAGCATGCTACGGGCTTCTCAAATTGCATGCGAGATCGGTAGGGAGTTGGCCAAATCGGCCCGAAAGGTTGGCCGTGGCGGCTCGATTGGCTAAACTTCGACCGGCGGCGATTCTGTCGCCAGTGTATCCGGGCACGACCGCCTGTTCTTCATACCGAAAACCATTGAGAACAATTATGTGCGGCAAACGTCCTCTGGCCCTTCTGGGTCTCCTTCTGTGTATTTCACTCGTTACTGGCCGCCTCTGCGCGGCAGAGTCATTGGCGAAGGCACTGGCATCCGCCGCACCTTCGGCCGATCCGAAAGTTTTGAAGCTCGCTGTTGATGCCATCCACTGTGCGACCGCCAGCGGCATGAGCCCGTCGCAGCGGCTTGCAGTCATCGATTATTCGCGCGCTTCGACCGAACCGCGGCTGTGGGTATTCGATCTGAAACGCCGCATCCTGCTGTACCGCGAACTGGTCGCACACGGTCGCAACACCGGCGACAATTTCGCGCGCGCATTTTCGAATACGCCCGGCAGTCTGCAATCGAGCATCGGTCTGTTCCGCACCACCGAGACTTATCAGGGCAGCAACGGTTATTCGCTGCGCATGGATGGCCTCGAATCCGGCATCAACGACAACGCGCGCGAACGCGCCATCGTGATGCACGGCGCACCGTACGTTACGCCCGAGCGGGCACAAACACAGGGTCGTGTCGGCCGTAGCTGGGGTTGTCCTGCCGTACGCCAGGGCGTTGCGCGACAGATGATCGACGCGCTGAAGGGCGGGCAATTCCTGTTTTCGTATTATCCGGATCAACGCTGGCTGGGTTCGTCCAGCTATCTGCATTGCCGCGCCAATTCACAGCTGGCCCAATCGTCTTGATAGCGGCCGTTTTGATATTTGTCGGGTGAGCGGACTGCAACCGCACGGCAGCCGCTGCCCGCGCTTCCTCGCGTTGTAATCGCACCAGTATCCGCTCCAGCTCGCGTTCCTGCGGTCGTTGCAGTTGCCGAAACTCGACGCCGACAATGGCGTTGCCGGCGACATCGAAAAAGACATTGCGCACCAGACCCTGACAGTGAAATTTCGAACCGAGAAACTGGAATTGCAACTGCGGCAGGATATCGCCCGCACACACGCCGATCTGATGCTGCAATTGCACGCGCATGCCACACAGCGAAATGTCCTGTACCTGCCCCGCACAATAATATTGTTGCGATGTCGTGAGTTCCGCAAACCCCACCGACGCTGTCGTCACCCGAAACCGCCAGGTTTCGCGGCGCTGGCTGTAACTGAATCCGGCGGGCAAATCGAGGTGATACCGCGGCGCGCCATTGAGCCCGGTGCGCTCCAGCAACTGCGTGGTGAAATCGACGCGACGATCGCCGGCCAGTCGCAACGTTACCGTCAACCGCTGGCCGCGCACGCCGTTGAACCCTGCCGGAAACATTTCGTCGATCACAATCCATTTCCGATTCAGGTCGACCTCGACGATGGTGCTCTGAAAAATCCGCGTCGAACCTTCGATTCGCACATCGATGATGGCGTGCGCGTGTTGTGCACTGATCAGGTCGACCTTGATTGATGTGCTGGCGATCGATGT
>JBEVMI010000465.1:0-8392 GCA_040508685.1 Spongiibacteraceae bacterium | reverse complement strand
TTGAGCGAGGTCACCGGCACCAGATCCCGCGTCGAACTGGTTATCCAGATTTCACGAGCCCTCGCCAGATCGTCTGCGGCGATAGCCTGCTCCCGCAACGGCAGCGGATATTGGGGTGCCAACTCGACAATCAAGTCGCGCGTTATGCCTGCGAGAATACGCCGGCTGCGCGGCGCGGTGTAGAGCACATCGTTCAGCGCGATAAAAACGTTGGAGCTGGCACCTTCGAGCACCTGACCGTCACGAATCAGGATGGCCTCGCTGCTGCCGCTATCGAGCGCTTCCTGCGTCATCAACACATTGGCCAGCAGCGAAATCGACTTGATGTCGGGGCGCGCCCAGCGGATATCGTCGGTGGTGACACACGCAATCGGCGCCGGCAATGTGGGCGACGCCGGTGTCGCGCGCGTGAAGGCAAACACCGTTGGGCGGACGCCCGCGGGGAAGCGGTGCTCCCGCAACGGCGCCGGCCCACGCGTGACCTGAATATAAATCATCTGGTCTGGCGCCGGCTGGTCGCGCTGCAGCTCCGCGATCAATTGCGCGCATATATGCTGCCATTGCGCATGCGTGTGGGGTGATGCGAGATGAATGGCCGCCAGGCTGCAATCGAGACGATCGAGATGCTGATCGAGACGGAAACAGCGGCCGCCAAATACCGGGATGACTTCGTAGACACCATCGCCGAACAGGAAACCGCGATCCATGACGGATACCTGGGCCTGCTCCAGTGGCAGCAGTTTTCCGTTCAGATAAACCGTCGTCATCAACTCAACATTTTGGTGAACAGCAACACCATCCAATCCCAGAAACGTTTGAAGATGCCGCCCCTATCGACATCTTCGAGCGCAACCAGCGGCGTGCGCGCGACTTCCCTGCCGTCGAGCGTGACGATGACCTCACCGACTGTCTGCTGCGCCGTCAACGGCGCCTTGATGTACTGGTCGACATTCATCGTCGCCTGCACCGCGTCGGCGCGACCGCGCGGAATCGTCAAGGTCAGATCCTTGCCCACGCCGACCGGAAACTCATCCTTGACCCCGCTCCACACCCGAACCTTCGCCAGCTCGGTGTTGGCGCGATAGATAGGTCGCGTTTCGTAATAACGAAAACCCCACGACAATAATTTTTCGGTTTCGCGTTCGCGCGAGGAAATACTGTCAGCACCGAGCACCACCGAAATCAAACGCTGGTTGTCGCGTTTCGCTGACGCCACGAGGCAATAGCCGGCTTCAGTGGTGTGCCCGGTCTTGAGGCCATCGACCGAGGGATCGCGATACAGCAGGCTGTTGCGGTTGATCTGGCGCACGCTGTTGTAGGTGAATTCCTTGATCTTGTAGAGATCGTATTCGGCCGGGAAACCGAGAATTGCACGCGACAGTGTCGCCAAATCGCGCGCCGAGGAGAAGTGATCGGGATCATGCAACCCGTGCGAGTTGACGAAATGTGTATTGCTCATGCCGAGCCGTTTGGAGTGTTCGTTCATCACCGCCGCAAAGGCATCCTCGGTGCCGGCGAGATACTCGGCGACCGCCACCGACGACTCATTGCCCGAGGAGACTACGACACCGAGGTGCAGGTCGTGCAGCCGCACCTGCTTGCCCACCTCGATAAACATCAGCGACGATCCCTTGAAGCGAGGATTCTGCGACCACGCATTTTCGCTGATCATCACCAGATCTTCGGGATGCACGTGTTTCTGTTCAATCTCGTACGACAGCACATAACTCGTCATGAGTTTGGTGAGGCTGGCGGGCGGCAAACGCTCATCGGCATTGGATTCAGCCAGCACTACGCCGCTGTCGGCGTCCATCAGAATAAAGGCCTTGGCGGCAACCGCGGGCGCCGTCGGAATCACCTGCGGCTGCGACGGTGTGGGCATCGGCGTATTCAGGGTCGGGCCACTTTGGCTCGGCTGCGCAGAGGGCGATGGATTCAACGTCGGCTGTGCGTATTGCGTCTGTTCGGATTTCGGCAGCACGCCGAGCGCAGGCTGCGCCTGTGCCGACAGTGCCGGCGTTAATGCAGCCGTCAGCAAAGACCGAATCAACAAATTCTTCATGCATCCTCCCGGGGATTTAAATTCAGCGCCGCAGGTGGCGGTGTCTGATCTGATATTCAAGGCATGCGACAACTAGCTGTGAGCTGCGGTTTATTCACTGATCACGCGGGCGTCGCGGGCGGCGCCAGCTGCAAGATCGCGACGCACCTGTTCAGCCAGGTCACGACTCGCAAAGGGGCCGACGCGGACGCGGTACAGCGGCGGCGCTGTGGATGGCATCACTTCGACGGGCTGACCGGTGCTCCGTGCCAATTGCCGCCGCAGCTCGCTGGCCGCGCGCTCGCTCGAAAACGCACCCGCCTGCACGTAGTGACGTTCATCCGATGCCGCCGGCACCGCGCTGCGCGCCTCGATACCCGTGTTAGAAGAAGGCGCCGGAGCAAACAATGGCGCCGGCATATCGGCGGCGGCTCGCGAAGGCGGCCAATTATCCACGTCGATCGCTGTCACTTCCACCAAGGCGATCCCTTTATTGACGTAACCGAGTTTGGTGGCGGCGGCATAGGACAGGTCGATGATGCGGTTATCGACGAAGGGTCCGCGGTCGTTGACGCGGACGATGACACGGCGGCCATTTTCCAGATTGGTGACCTGCACGTAGCACGGAATCGGCAGCGTCGTATGCGCCGCCGTCATCGCCATGGCGTCGTAGGTTTCGCCGTTGGCCGTGCTCGCCCCATGAAATTTACTGCCGTACCACGACGCCGTACCGCGCGCGCGATAACCTTTGCTGGTCGGCAGCAGTCGATAGGTTTTGCCAAGCACCGTGTAGGGGTTTTTATTGCCGGCGCGGGTAATTGGTTCGTGCCGTGGCTGTGCATCGGGGATAGTGTCCGGATCGAGTCGACCGGAGGGCACGCCGTCGCGGCGCCCGGGGCCTGAACAGCCCGCCAGCAGTATCAGTAACACCACCGCGCCCAGCTGCAGATTTTTTTTCATAGGCGTGTTGGCTGCGGCAACGATAATGCTCAACGCGGTTGCGCCGCGATCGCCTCGCTCAATTGCATCACCGCCAGCGCATACATCTGGCTGCGGTTGTAGCGCGTGATCACATAAAAATTATTGAAGCCCAGCCAGTATTCATTGCCGGCCTCGCCATCAAACAGCATCAGCGCCGCCGCCGTATTGTCGGAAAAGGCCGGCTGGGTTTTTTCGGGCACCGGCAACACACCCTGCAGTCGGTAATCGACCAGCCGCGTGCGCGGCTCGCTCTGACCGATCACGACACCGGCAGCGAGCGGTTCCCTGGCCGCGGCGCGCACAGCGATTGGCGCCGCCGATATCCAGCCGTGACGTTTCAGATAATTGGCGACACTGCCGATGGCGTCGGTGGGATTGGTGAGAATGTCGATGTGGCCATCGCCATTAAAATCGATCGCGTAGTTGCGATAGCTGCCCGGCATGAACTGGCCGTAGCCCATCGCGCCCGCATACGATCCTTTCTGCTTCTCGGCGACGAGACCCTTCTCGCGGCACAGCAGCAGAAACTCCACGAGCTGCTCGCGAAAGAACTTCGCGCGCGGCGGATAATCGAAGGCCAGTGTCGTCAGCGCATCGAGTACCCGAAAGCCGCCCATGTTGCGGCCGAAACGCGTTTCGACGCCGATGATCGCAACGACCACCGCCGGGTCGACGCCAAGCTCCTTTTCGACACGCGCCAGATCGACGGCGTGTTCTCGCCAGAACTGCACCCCGCCCTGCACGCGATCATTGTTGATGAACCCCTTGCGATATTCCTTCCACGGCGCGGTTTGCTCTTTCGGGCGCGCGATCGCCGTGAGAATGCTCTGCTGCCGCGCAGCGTCGGCCAGCAGCGCTTCCACGTCGGCGCGAACGAAACCGTGTTTCTGCACCATCTCGTCGACAAAAGCCGGCGCCAGTGCATGCGTGCGATAGTCGGCATGTGCAAGCGGCGCAAACAATACCGCCAGTGCGAATACCGTGCGCAGCAGCGGAAATTTTTTGCCGAACAGTTTTTGCTTCATCAACATCCGTAAACCTCGAACAAATTTTTCACGTGCACGACACGCCGATTAAAAAAGCCTGTCCATTGATCAAAGGGGCGCGCCAATCATTGCATGAGAATGCGCCGCTCGGTCGCGATCGCCATCAGCAGGCCGAACCCCGCGAACAAGGTCACCAGTGCCGTGCCGCCCTGACTGATCAGCGGCAAGGGCACACCGACCACGGGCAGCAATCCCGCCACCATGCCCATGTTGACGAAAATATAAACAAAAAACGTCAACACGATGGAACCCGCCAGCAGGCGTCCGAAACAATGCTGCGCGTGCGCGGCAACCCATAAACCGCGACAGATGAAGGCGGTGTACAACGCCATCAGCACCAGCACGCCGCGCAAGCCCCACTCCTCGGACAGTACCGCGATAATGAAATCGGTATGGCCTTCAGGCAGAAAATCGAGGTGCGATTGCGTGCCCTGCAACCAGCCCTTGCCTTCGAGACCGCCGGAGCCGATAGCAGTTTTCGACTGGATGATGTTCCAGCCGGCACCGAGTTTATCCGCTTCCGGATTGAGCAGCGTCAGAATGCGTCCCTTCTGGTAATCGTGCAGCACGAAATGCCACATCGGATAGGCGGCCGCGGCCACCACGCCCACCGCCGCGACGATATATTTCCAGCCCAGCCCGGCCAGCAGCAGCACGAACATGCCCGACGCCGCAATCAGAATGGATGTACCCAGGTCGGGCTGCTCGGCCACGAACAGCGCCGGCACGAAAATTAGCGCCAGCGCACCCATTACATGCATGAAACGCGGCGGCAGCACGCGCGCCGAGAGATACCAGGCCACCGCCATCGGCACCACCAGCTTCATGATTTCGGATGGCTGAAACTGAAAGCTGCCGATCGTCAGCCAGCGCTGCGCACCCTTGGCGATCGTGCCGACGAAGGGCACCAGCGCCAGCAGCAACAGCCCGCCCGCAAATGCATACGGAGCAAACCGTTTGATCCGGTCGAGATCGACCTGCGCGATCGTGAACATGACGCCGTAGGCAATCAGAAAAAAGCGGCCCTGCCGGTACACGGTATCGATGCTGCCGCCACTGGCGCTGTACAGCACGATCAGGCCGTAGGTGGTCAGTGTCAGCAGAATCGCCAGCAGCCAGATATCGACATGCAGACGTTCGGCGAGACTGCGGCGCTGCGCCAGCGTCGCGGTGCCGCTCGGCATCTGTCTGACAAAATCTCCGTAGCGCATTTATTCCTCCGGTGTCGCAGCACTGGGCGAAGCGGGCGGTATTTCGCTCGGCAATTCGGGGGCGACCTCTGGTTCCGCGGGGTGCTCTTCCCCAGCAGGTGGCGGTGGCGCGGAGCGCGGCAACGTATCCAGCTGCGCCTGCAAGGCGCGCAACGGCGCGCTGCGCTCGAGAATTTCAGGCTTGAAGCGACCGTCGGCGCCGAGCAGGTAGTTGTCGAACATTTTGCGCGCGATCGGCGCAGCCGTCGAAGCGCCGTGTTCGCCGTTTTCGACAATGATCGCAATGGCGATCTGCGGGTCTTCCACGGGTGCGAAGGCGATGAAGAGCGCATGGTCACGGCGGCGCTTCGAAAACAGCGACGCGTCGTATTTGATGCCCTGCGCATAACCGACCACCTGCGCGGTGCCGGTCTTGCCGGCGATGTGATACTGCAGGCCACGACTGATGCCCTTGCCAGTGCCGCGGGGCCCGTGCACGACTTCCTGCATGGCGTCGATGACGACGTCCCAGTACGCGGGATCGGCGATCTTGAAACGCTCCGCGGCGGGCACCGGAATATCCTTGTCGCCAATCGTGTGCACCAGCCGCGGCTGGAAACGTTCGCCGCGATTGGCAATCACCGAGGTCATCACCGCCAGTTGCAACGGTGTCGTCAAGACATAACCCTGACCAATGCCGGCGCTGAGCGTTTCGCCCGGATACCACGCCATCTTGCGCGCCTTTCGCTTCCATTCGCGCGACGGCATGATGCCGCTGCGCTCGTGGGTATTGTCGATGCCGGTAGGACTGCCAAGCCCGAACAACACCGAAAAATCGTGCAATTTGTCGATGGTGAGCTTGCGTGCGAGATCGTAAAAATAAACGTCGCACGACTGCGCCACCGCCGTCTTCAGATCGACCGTGCCATGACCGCCGCGCTTCCAGTCGCGGTACTGGCGGCTATCGCCAGGGAGCATATAAAACCCGGGATCGGAGATGCGGGTAAACGGCGTCACTGCGCCGTAATGCAGGCCGGCCAGTGCATACATGGGTTTGATCGTCGAACCCGGCGGATACGTGCCCTGCAGTGTGCGGTTGTACAGCGGCATGTCCGGCGAATCGCGCAACGCCCGGTAGTCCTTGCCACTGATGCCGTTGACGAACAGATTGGGATCGAAACTCGGCGTGCTCACCTGCGCCAGCACGCCGCCGTTGTTCGGATCGATCGCGACGATGGCACCGAGTTCGCCGGCCAGCGCGGCGGCGGCGACACGCTGCAGACCAGCGTCGAGAAACAGTCGCAGCGTTTGTCCCGGCTCGGGGTCAGTGCGTTCGAGCACGCGCAACACGCGGCCGCGGGCGTTGGTCTCGACGTTCTGATAACCGACCTTGCCGTGCAGCTGATCTTCGTAGAAACGTTCGACGCCGAGTTTGCCGATGTAATGCGTGCCGGCGTAATTCACCGGATCGATCTTGTCGAGATCATCGTCGCTGATGCGGCCGACATAACCGAGCGCATGCGCAAACAATTCGCCTTCGGGGTAATACCGCGCCAGCTCCGCGTCGATCTGCACGCCGGGCAGCCGAAACCGGTTGATCGCGATGATCGCAATTTCTTCTTCACTGACATGCAGCTTCAGCGGCACCGGTTGATACGGGCGCCGATCGCGCAGACGTCGGCGAAATTTTTCGACGTCGTCGTCATCGATTTTGACCAGGCTACGCAAACGCTCGATGGTGGCGTCGAGGTTATCGACACGTTCCTTGACGATATCGAGGCTGAAACTGGCGAGGTTGTCGGCGAGCAATTCGCCGTGGCGGTCGTAGATCAAACCGCGGCGCGGCGCGATCGGCAGCAATTGCACGCGGTTGCGATCGGACTCGGTGCGGTATTTTTCGTAGTCGATCACCTGCAGATGAAAATAGCGCGCGATCAGCACACCAAACAGCAACACCATGAACAGCGACGCCACTGCCATGCGCAGCCGGAACAGGCGCATTTCGTGATAGGGATCTTTCAGTGTGATGCGTTCGGCCATGCGCGACGGGTGCGTTGTTATGAGCGGTGATAGGGATGATTGTGATTAATGGTCCAGGCGCGATAGAGCTGTTCGGCCAGCAACACACGCACCAGCGGATGCGGCAAGGTCAGCGCCGACAACGACCAGCGCTCAGACGCGCGATCGAGACAAACATTCGCCAGACCATCGGGGCCACCGACCAATAAACTGATGTCATCGCCCTCCATCTGCCACCCGGCGAGTTGTTCCGCGAGCTGTTCGGTACTCAGCGATTTACCGCGCACATCGAGCGCAATCACGCGGTCGCGCGGCGCAATGGCAGCCAACATCGCCGCGCCCTCCTCCGCCATCGCGCGCGCAATATCCGCATTTTTACCGCGTTTGCCGAGCGCGATCTCGCGCGTCTCGAAACTGATTTCCGGCGGCAGGCGTTTGCGGTATTCGGCGACGCCGGCTTCCACCCAGGCGGGCATGCGCGTGCCGACGGCGATCAGGGAGATGCGCATTCGTTTATCGCAATCGGGTGATTATTCAGTGTGTGCTTGCTGCGGATCCGCCGGCGTCGTCCACAGGCGCTCCAGATCGTAGAACGCGCGCGTTTCCGCCAGCATCACATGCACGATGACGTCGCCGAAATCCACCAGCACCCACTCGCCGTCCTGCTCGCCTTCGGAGCCGAGCGCTTTCATGCCGATCTTCTTGGCCTCAACCGCGACATTGTTCGCGAGCGATTTCACCTGACGGTTGGAATTCCCCGTGCAGAACACCATGTAATCGGTCACGCCGGTCAGTGCACGCACATCAATCGCCAGAATATCGCGCCCTTTCAAATCTTCGAGCGCGCTGATGGCGAGGTCTTTCAGTTGGTCTGCATTCATGTGTAACCGTTCTCTCAAAAAAATTCTTCAATTGTTTGCGACCCGCAACACGCGGGAAGCCAACCTGGTTGGTGCTGTCCTATTTAACGCTGTACAAACCGTGCTCACGTATATAAGTCCACACCACATCCGGCAGCAGATAACGCGGCGAATTTCCCGCTGCCAATAACGCGCGCAGCGCCGTCGCCGACACCCACAGCGGCGGCAATGCGAACGGCACAATCGCGCCGTGGG
>JBEVMI010000454.1:0-3636 GCA_040508685.1 Spongiibacteraceae bacterium | reverse complement strand
GCCGCTATGCCTAACGTCTGCCAGGGATGTTCCTGCACATAACCTTCAGTGGCCTCTGCAGCGGCCTTGGCTTTGATGCCAAGGGATTTCTCGATTTCGAGCAGACGCTCCTTGGCAACACCGAGGCTTTGTTCGGCTTTAGCGCGCAGTTCCTGCGCCTTGTCGCCGCTCTCGTTGGCCAGCGATTTCAGCAATTGTTCGCCATCGACCACCACAGCATTAAAATCTGCCATGAGTTTGTCGCGCGAGCGCTGTAGATCCGATTGCGTGATATCTGCCTTGTTCATAAAACTTCTCCATGCCGGTTGATTATGGTAAATCGTCGATATCGACGGAAAACAATAGGTTGGCAAAACTAACAGTCTCGCTTGCAAACAGCCAGCGAAACCTCCGCACACAACGCGGCAACCTACCGAGTGATGATCTGGCGCAAAATGCGGAGGTCTTTCCTACCAGCTATCGACTCGGGGTTGATGAAGCCCGCGTCAGCCGCCCTCAATAAGAACCCCGTTATTCCTCATTTGTTCCACAGCGTGGCGCAGAAGATGCCTGTCAGGCGGGTATCGATGATTCGTGCGGTTGACATGCATCAACCGTGAAACGAATAACGCGATGCGGTCGTGAACATGGAGAAGCTGAGAAATTTGCACTCGGCGAGCGCCAGGTGCGGATAGGTGTCGCGGACGGCTGCAACGGGGTCAAGCGGTAAACGCTCCACTCCGACCGTCCGCGCAAAACGCCAGTGCGGATAACCAACACTGGCGCGACATACCACTTTTATACTGCTTATGCGGTCAGAACAGCTACGCCGTTACGGCGCCCATTGCAGGAAGTTGTGCCAGCGCTGTTGCCAGCGTACGAACCAGCGCGGCGAGGCACTTCCGGTACCCGCAGGCACCAATCGCGGATGCGCAGCCAACACGGACTTCAACATGTTTTCCTGCTCGGGATCGACATCAACAATCAGCATGTGCTTGCCTTCTTCGAGCGCCTTGGTGAAACGCCGATATTGAGAGTTGGGCACCTGAATTCCGAACAGCCCGCCTTCCCAAGTAAAGAAACCCAGCAGGATCACCGAGAGAAAAATGAAAGGAACCCAACCGATTGATTCGGGCAGACCGCTGAAGTAGGCCACCACCACCGACAATGCCGAAATACAGAGACCGATCAGGGCACCGATTTCACCCGAGTGAATCGTATCCTGTCGCAATAGTGAATGAACCTGATGCAAATGGTGTTCGGTGGCACCGGCATCGTCCTGGCTCAACACATGAATCTGTGGGTCAAGCAAACCGTTCGCCAGCAGGTCACGCTCTACAGCTTCCAGATCATCGAGATTATCTTCCATAAAAAAGTAACGCTTCATTGCACACCTCCGCTAACGAATTGGTTAGCAAAATTTTGTGATCGGCACAATTTACGGTCTTCACATTTCTTTATGGTCGTACACGCGGCTCCGATTAGGGGCCGCACGCTGCACCTGCAGGTACAGGACTTTGTTTACCCGGTCTTTTAACGCAACCGCTCAAAGCTACTAATAATGTGCCGCGTTAAAACGTAATCAATAGTAATCGCTATAACTGCACATGAATTAGTCGATTGTGGAATTTTGGATTTCTTTTTCAGGCCCGAAAAAACTTTCATCAGCTTTGCTATTCAGCCCACAGCGCCGGTCAAAAGAATATTGGAGCCGGTGGTTTTACGGCCTTCGAGATCGCTGTGTGCCTGCGCGGCATTGCGCAAGGCGTAGCGACCATTGATTGCAATACGGACCGCGCCGCGCCCAACCACATCGAATAATTCCGCGGCATTGCGCAACAGGTCGGCCCTGCTCTGGTTGTAGGTAGCGAGTGTCGGGCGGGTGAGATACAACGAACCTTTAGCCAGCAGGGCAAGGCTGAAATTCGCCACCGGCCCCGATGCATTGCCGTAATTCACCATCAGGCCACGCGGCTGCAGACAATTAATCGAATCGACAAAAGTCGCCTGACCTAGACCGTCGTACACCACGGGCACGCCGCGACCGTCGGTTAATGCACGCACGCGTTCGGAAACCTGCTCGCGGGCGCTGACAATCACATGATCACAACCGGCCGCCTGTGCGATCGCGACCTTGTCGTCGCTGCCGACTGTGCCGATCACGGTGGCGCCGAGATCCTGCGCCCACTGGCAGAGGATCTGGCCGACACCACCCGCCGCTGCGTGCACCAAAATCGTTTCGCCAGCATTGACGCGATAGGTCGAACGCAGCAGATATTGTGCGGTGAGGCCTTTCAGCATCATTGCTGCCGCCAACTCACAGCCGATGGAGTCAGGCAGTTTTATCAGGCGCTCGACCGGACGCAGCAATAATTCTGCGTAAGCCCCGAGCGGATCGATATAGGCGACGCGATCGCCGATCTGGAAATCATTGATGCCGGGGCCGACCGCTTCGATCACGCCTGCGCCTTCCAAACCGGGAGTCAGCGGCAGCGGCGCCGGATACAGGCCACTGCGAAAATACGTGTCGACAAAATTCAAGCCGACGGCGACGTTGCGCACCAGCACTTCGCCCGCAGCCGGCGCCACCACGGTGATATTTTCCCACAACAATTTTTCGGGACCGCCGGTTTCACGAATGCGAATGGCCTGCGCTTCGATCGACATTGTTTTTCTCCTCGATGTCATGGTTGACCGGATTTATTCGCGACCGGATTTATTTTTCGATGCTGTGGTTGACGATGCATGGGTTGACGATGCCGAGGTCGACGATACGGATGTTGGCGATGCTGTTGCTGACCGAGCTTCGGCGGTTGTCGACCGCGCCGCGTAACGTTGCGCAAGCACGGAACACACCAGCAACTGCAACTGGTGATAAATCATCATCGGCAACACCAGCACACCGAGCCCGGCATGCCCGGCGAGCAGCACATTGGCCATCGGCATGCCATTGGCCAGGCTTTTTTTGGAACCGCAGAATACCGCTGCGATTTCGTCCTCCCGGGAAAACCCGAGCGCGCGCGCGAACTGCGTGGTGAGATATAACACCACAATCAGCAGCACAGCGGTAATCGCAAACAGCAGCAGCATGCTCGCGACCGGATAACTCGACCACACCTGCGCCTTGCTCGATTCGCAAAACGATGCGTGCACGATCAGCACGATCACGGCCCGATCGAGCAGCGTCACCACCGACTTCCAGCGCGTCAGCAGATTCACCAGCAGCGGCCGCAATAGCTGGCCGCAGATAAACGGCAACAGCAAGGTCTGCATCACGCCGAGAATCGATGGCAGCAGCGGCAGCGTGTGGCCGGCGGTATTCATCACCACACTCATCAGCGCCGGCGTAATCAGCATGCCGATCAGACCCGACAGCGTGGCATTGAATACGGCACCGGCGATATTGCCGCGCGCCAGCGCCGTCATCGCCACCGACGAGGTGATCGTCGACGGCAGTGCGCACAGATAAAACAGACCGAGCAGTAAATCCGTGGGCAAAAAATTTCGGCCGCCAAAAAACATCAGCGCGCCCAATAAAGGAAACAACACATAGGTGGCGCCCTGCACAAAAACATGCAGGCGCCAGTTGGTAATTCCCTGTCGCAGATTTTTGGGCGCGAGATTGGCGCCGTGCAGAAAAAACACCAGCATCACGCC
>JBEVMI010000444.1:0-6436 GCA_040508685.1 Spongiibacteraceae bacterium | reverse complement strand
GGCGGACTTCAACCTGGATACCACCTTCCTGCGCCGCCAGCTCCTGCATGACGCGGCGGAATTCGGCGCTCTGCGCACCGGAAAGCTGTTGCGGGTCGCCGACCTGGCCGAGCTCGGCACACTCGGTCAACGGGATGTCGCTGCCGGTCGGCACGCGGCCGCCCGCATCGCGCTGCAGACAGAACACACCGACGTGGCCTTCGAGCACCACCCTGCCGCGGTAGTCGAGCGCGCGCAGGTTGGTCAATAACTCCTGCAACTGCCGCGCGCGCGCGTCGGAGAAGGGAATATCGCCAAAGCCAAACTCCGGAGACTGATTGATGGCCCACTCCAGCGCCTTGCCGCTGGCGAGCTGCTGACGCTGGCTCTGCTGCGAGAGATCGGCATAACGCCAGCCAAGATACAGCAGCGGCAACAGCAGCAGCGCCGCCAGCCAGTAGCCGGCGCGGCTGACCCGTGCCGGATTGTCGGACTCGACAAACAGCGCCGGCTCCGTTTCCGTCACTTCCGCAGGAGTGGCTGGTTCTGTTGCGTTGACGGGTATGCGGGGGCCGACGGTGACCGCCGGCGTGCGTGCGATATCGACCAGCTGCTGTTCGCGCAGCCGGCGCAAGACTTCGCGCAGATCGTCCGCACTAGCCGGTTTGTTGATGACGTCGACCGCGCCGAGGGCGCGTGCCTGACCGAAATACATGCCGCCCTGGGTCGAGGTGTACATGACGATGGGAATGTCGGCAGTAGACGGATTGGCCTTCAACTCCTTGACGGCTTCAAACCCATCCATGCCCGGCATCATGTGATCCATGAAGATCAGATCGGGCGTTGCGCCAGTGCGGGTTTGTTGTTCGAGATACTCGAGCGCATCTTCGGCGGACTCGACCATGTCGACCGAAACCTTCTGCTTGTCGAGCAACTGGCGCAGCGCATAACGCGCTGTCTTGGAGTCATCAACAATCAGGGCATGCATGGAGGTAATCCGGGACGGCTACAGGATGGGACAACTATAGTCGACTCGCGCCGTGCCGACGCACTCACGCCCGAAATCCGTACGAGTTTTCGCACAATTTCACCCGGCATGCCCGCGCGCAGTCCCGACGCTCGCCGCAATCACGGAAATCGATAAAAAGTCTGGCGCGCCTTGAAACGATCGAGATCGCCGACATCCTTGCCGGCGCGCAACGTGTCGTCGCCAAACTTACCGTCGATCGCCAGCCACAACGCATGCCCTTCGGGCGCGAGCACGTCGCGACGGAACAACACCAGCCAGTCCTCGAAGCTCAAACGCTGCACTTCGGCCAATAATTGTTCGCGCGTATCGAACGTAATGTCGGCATTGGCCAGATCCTGCCAATAACGCTCGAATTGTTCGCCCTGATTTTTCGGCGCTTCCGCTAGGCGATTGGCCAGCGCCGCGCGATGCGCATCGAACATCTTGCGCAATGCCGTCTCATCCTGCGCCGCCCACACCTGCAAAAATTCGCGATACGCCGCCGCCAACTTCTGCGTGCCGGCCACTGGCGACTGCACCAGAAACACGAGTCCCGGCACATCGCGCACCGGATACGGCGTCGACATTACGATGTAACCCAGTTGCTGTTGCGTGCGCAGACGCGTGTAAAAATCCGACGCCAGTATCTGTGCGCTGACACCGAGCGCGGCGCGCGTCTTGCGACTGTTGTCGCCGGCCTGCCGGTACCAGAGCAATCCTGCGTCGTCGTGTTTTATCCGCAGGTCGCGCCGCATTTCGGTGGACGGTAACCGCAGGACTTCCACCACGGGCGACGGCACCGGGCGCATATCGGCAAGCAGAGCGGTCGTCACCAGCGTGCCGAGCTGCCGCGCATCGGCTTCGGTGTAATTACCGTATACCAGCAGTTTCGCTTCGCCCGCGACGAGCCATTGCCGCGCAAAAATTTCCAGCTGTTTTACATCGGCTTTGGCGGCGAACTTGATCAACGTCGATTCCGGCCAGCGCTGACGCTGCAGTACATCGCCCAAGTCGTCGACCAGCAGCTGATACGGCGTGCGTTTTTCCTCATCTTCCAGCTCGCGCTGGTACTCGCGGCGCACGCGCTCGAACTGGCTGCGCTCCAGCTTCGGATCGCGCAGGGCTTTCAGGATGTGTTCGAGCAGCACTGCTTGTTTTTCATCGAAACCCTGCACCGATACATTGATGCCGCGCCCATTGCGTTCGATGTCGTAGCGCAGCCCCGCCAACGCTGCCGGATAGGAAAACTCATTGAGATTTTCGCCGACCATGCGCGCCAACAATTCGGTCAGCACCAGATGCTCGGGTGTATCCGTTGCGACCGGCGAGCGCACGCTGAGCGCCACTGTCGCCTTCGGCAGACGGAAGACATTGTCGGGTGCGTACCACAATTGCAGCGTCGGCGATTTTTGCAGCAGTACCGGTTTGAGCTGCGCACCAGCGGCCGTTTTCAAATCGAGATGTTCGGCGACAAAAATGTTCGGCTCGGGAATCCGGATCGCCCCTGCTTGTCGAGAATCGGCCGCGGCGCCCGCCAGCCAGCCTTCGATCTGCGCCGCCGAAATTTTCTGCTCGCTGTAGGGCACCTGATACCACGGTGAAATACGATCGGTTTTGACACCGGGCGCGGTCAGCGTCAGCAACAGGTTTTGCGGTGTCAGCTGCGCCAGCAAGGTACGCACGCGTTCGGGCTTGAACGTCTCCATCAACATCGGTCCGCGCAATACTTCTGCGGGCGGATATTTCTGCAAATTGAGTGCGAGGCGACTGGCCTCGTCGATCGGATTGGCGCGATCGCGATAGCGGAAACGCTGCTCCGCCACCACCTGCTGTTCGTGGAACAACCACGGCTGAATGCCGTCGCTGCCGATGCGCGCCAGCGTCTGAAATACCGCGGCGGCGATTTCATCGACATGCGCAGCACCGGCTTCGGTCAATTCGATGCTGACATTAAAACTGCTGCCGCCGTCGTAATCGATGCCTTCGCCAGCACCAAGCGCCTGCGCCCAGCCTTTGGTTTTCAGCCACGACAGCAAACTGCCCTCGCCTTCGTGACCGACAATATTGCCGATGTACTCCAGCGATTTGCTGCGGTAGTCATCACTCTGATCAGGAATCGGCCACATGAACGACAGCGAACGCTGCTGCTGCACCGGCTGCACCTGCACCAGCGCCGGCAATTGCTCCGGCTTGAACAACGGCACCTGAATCGCAGCGGTCGCAGCACGGCGGTCCGGCACGGCGGCGAAGCGCGACTGCACCATCGCCTGCAATTGATCGAGCGGCTCGCGACCGATCACCACCAGCGACATCAAATTCGCGGAGTAATGTTCGCGATAGAACTTCAATAAATCTTCGCGTACCGGCTGCTGATCATTGTCGGCCAACGTTTCCAGGCTGCCGACCGAAAATAATGCGAACGGATGTTCGGGGTTGGTGACTGCCTTGAGCACGTCGAAGCCGCGGCGGCCGTCATCATTGATATTCGCCCGGTATTCGGAATGCACTGCGTGTTTTTCGCGATCCACGTACTGCGCGGTAAACAGCGGCGCGACGAAAAACTGCGAGAACCGATCGAGCGCTGCTTCCAGATGGCGCGCGTCGATATCGAAAAAATAATTGGTGTGTTCGAACGCGGTGAAGGCATTGTGGCTGCCGCCGTGCGCGCTGATGTAATTCTGATATTCGCCGGCTTCCGGATAACGTTCCGTGCCGAGAAACAGCATATGTTCGAGAAAGTGCGCCAGCCCCGGCCGCGCCGCCGGGTCCTGCCGACTGCCGACATTGACATCGAGCGCCGCCGCGGCCTTGTCGGCAGTCGGATCGGAAATCAACAACACCCGCAAATGATTGGGCAATTCGACATAACGAAATGCACGCTGGTCAGCCGGCCCGGTAATGACTTCGACCGGCGCGAGTTGTCGGTCCTGCGGTGGCGCCGCTGGCGGCAACGTGCAACCGGCAAGTACGATCAAAGCAAGCAGGAAAAAAACCAAACGTTGTTGCCAGTTTTTCACAACGACAAGACGTACAGAGGCGGGGCGAGACATCGACATGGAGCTCTCGAAAGTTATTGATTGATATGAATTGATTTGCGCAGTCGGTTTTGTTTAACGTTTCTGCAACACATAAATAAATTCGTCGTTACTGACTGCACTCTCCAGCAACAGATGGCCACTCTGTTCGGCAAACACACGAAAATCGCGCTGCGATCCGGGATCAGTCGCCAACACCCGCAACTGCTCGCCCGCGCTCAAACGATTCAGCGCCTGCTTCGCCTTCAACAGCGGCAGCGGACAGGCGAGGCCGCGCGTATCGAGCTCAACAATCATGGCAGACCTGTGCGTTGCAAACCGAGTTGTAAACCATAACGTGCTGTAATCCACCGCGGAAAGCGCCGCAGTATAACGAGCGTCGGCAGTATCGCGGAATGTTCCCTCCACACCGCTGTCTGAAGCCGTCACTCGCACCACGACATGACGCGCCTGACTGACGGAACCTTTCGCCGACAGAGCCTGTTAAAGTAAGCCGCCATCGGCCGAGACCTTTTTCAACCAGCTCAGTGATCGCATGCCTCTGACTCGCATTTTCTCGATTTTCTCCACGCTCGCACTGACCTGCGCGCTGACGGCGATGCCGGCGGTGGCTGCAGACAACAACTCCGATTTGCCGGAACTCGGCGACAGCGCGTCAAGCCTGTTTTCCAGCCAGCAGGAATACGATCTCGGGCGGGCGTGGCTGAAAGCCTTTCGCAGCCAGGTGCGCACCGATCCCGATCCCCTGCTGCAGGATTATCTGGAAGATCTGGTTTATAAAATCGCCGCGCACAGCCAGGTGCGCGATCGCCGCCTGCAGGTCGTCGTCGTCGACAACCGCGCCCTTAACGCATTCGCCGTACCCGGCGGCGTAGTCGGTGTCCACAATGGCGCGCTCACCGTCGCCAACAGCGAAGCCGAACTCGCGTCGGTGCTATCGCACGAATTGGCGCATTTGAGTCAACGCCACTTCGCGCGCGGCGTGGAGCAGCAACAGCGTGCGTCGATACCGACGATGGCTGCACTGCTGGGCTCGCTGGTTTTGGCCGCTACCGCCGGCGGCGATGCCGGTATCGCCGCGATCACCGCGACGCAGGCCGCCGCACTGCAGAATCAGCTCAGCTTCAGCCGCGAAAACGAACAGGAGGCGGACCGCGTCGGCATGAGCACGCTGGTCGATGCCGGCTACGATCCGAATGCGTTCGCATCGATGTTCGACACCATGCAGTCGAGCATGCGTTATAGCAGCGGTCGCAACGTGCCGGAGTTTCTGCTCACCCACCCGCTCACCGAAAGCCGCATCAGCGACGCCCGCAACCGGGCGCGTGAATATCCGCGCAATGTGTTTGTCGACAGCCTCGATTTTCAATTGATGCGCGCGCGCGTCGAATTACATTTTTCAGCCAATCCCGGCGAAGCCATCAAACGCTTCAAGGCGCGCTTGCGCAGCGGTTCGCGCAGCCCCGAAGCGGACCACTACGGACTCACCCTCGCCTATCTCGCGCAGGGCGATACCGCCGTTGCCCGCGAACACTTGGCGCCGCTGCTGGCAAAAGATCCACGCCGTCTTGCCTATGTCATTGCCGACGCACAAATCGATATCACCGGCGGCGCGATCGATCAGGCCACGCAGAAACTGCAGCGGCAACTGGCGATCAATCCCGACAATCATGCGCTGTCGATGGCCTACGCCGACGCACTGCTGAAAGGCAATCGCCCCCAACAAGCCGAAGCCGTACTGGCGGAGCACGTCAAAACCCACAGCGAAGATCCGTCGGTGTGGTATCTGCTGGCAGAAACACACGGTCTCGCCGGCAACATCGTCGGCGTACATCAGGCACGTGCGGAATATTTCATATTGACGGGTGTATTGGACAAGGCGCAGCAGCAATTGAAATACGCGCTGCCGCTGGTGAAAAGCGACAATCTGACGACCGCTAAAATCGAGGCGCGTATTCGCCAGATCGAGGATTTGAAGCAGGCAATGAAAAAACTCTGACGCGACCGCCACTGGCGTCGCGCACTTAATTTCTTCGAAAACTACGCGTGTCCCACCGTTGATTTTTTACGTTCCGCGGCAAAATCCAGCATGCGTTTCAGGGGCAGCATTGCCCGCTCTCCAAGCGCAGGATCGACAAAAATTTCGTTGCGACCAAAATCCAGCGAATCGGCCAGGTTGTCGAGCGCGTTCATCGCCATCCACGGGCAATGCGCACAGCTGCGACAGGTGGCACCGGTACCGGCCGTCGGCGCGATGATAAATTCCTTGTCCGGCACCTGCTGCTGCAGCTTGTAGAAAATACCCTGATCGGTGGCGACGATAAATTGCCGGTTCGGCAGCGTGCGCGCGGCCTCGATGATCTGCGAGGTCGAACCGACATAATCGGCGAGATCGATCACTGCCGCCGGCGAC
>JBEVMI010000435.1:0-5040 GCA_040508685.1 Spongiibacteraceae bacterium | reverse complement strand
TATATTTCTTTTTCAGCAGTTGCGCAGCAATCGCTTCGGGGCCTTGGCGCAGTAATTTGATATCAAGCATTGCAGTGCTCTCGTCTCTTAATTCAATTGGCACAAAGCTGGGCGTGGGTATGGCGTGATGGTTTCCATGACCGTGTGCCGCAGGAGCGGCACCCGAGCCTACAGGGACGTATTCACGGGGTGTATTGGGGGCAATCACGCCATGCCCACCCACACCGAATCAAGCTCAATTTATTCTGGATAACGTTTGTTCTTACTGTCGAAATCGAGCTGACGCAACCAAGCCATCTTTTCCGCAATCTTTTTTTCCAGACCGCGATCGACCGGCGCGTAATACTGCTTGTCTTTCAACTCGGGCGGAAAGTAATTCTCGCCCGCCGCATATGCCTGCGGCTCGTCATGCGCGTAGCGATATTCAGCACCGTAGCCGCTATTTTTCATCAGCTTGGTGGGCGCGTTACGCAAATGCAAAGGCACATCATAACTGGGCTGCTCGGCGATGTCGGCCCGCACGGTGTTGAACGCGTTGTAAACCGCGTTACTTTTCGGCGCACTCGCCAGATACACCACTGCCTGTGCAATCGCCAGCTCACCCTCGGGGCTGCCGAGACGCTCCTGCACATCCCACGCGTTCAATGCCAATTGCAGCGCACGCGGATCGGCGTTGCCAATATCTTCGGTGGCCATCCGCACAACGCGGCGTGCGATATACAACGCATCGCAACCGCCGTCGAGCATACGCACATACCAATACAACGCGGCATCAGGCGAGCTGCCGCGCACGGCTTTATGCAGCGCCGAAATCTGATCGTAAAAAATATCGCCGCCTTTGTCGAAGCGGCGCACGCTGCCCGCTAAAACTTCGTCGAGGACAGAATCTTCCAGCGTATCCAACTCGCGCATCGACAACATATCGAGCGTCAATTCGAGCAGATTTAATGCACGGCGCGCATCGCCATCGGCAGTAGCGACCAGGCGCAGCAACTGCTCATCGGTAATTACCGGTGCCGCATCCTGAGCCGCCAGCGCCCGCTGCAAAATCTCCAGCAACGCGGTATCGCCTAATGATTGGAGCCGATAGACGCGGGTGCGCGACAGCAACGCATTGTTCAATTCGAACGACGGATTTTCGGTGGTGGCGCCGATAAAGATAACAGTGCCATCCTCGACAAACGGCAGAAACGCATCCTGCTGCGCCTTATTGAAACGATGCACTTCGTCGATAAACAGAATGGTCTGGCGACCGCGCTGCGCTTGCTGTTTCGCCTCATCGATCGACGCGCGAATTTCTTTTACGCCGGCGAGCACTGCCGATACCGAAATAAAATGGGCGTCGCACAAATGCGCAATCAATTTCGCCAGCGAGGTTTTACCGACACCCGGCGGACCCCACAACACCATTGAATGCAACACGCCGGCGTCGAGCGCCTCGCGTAACGGCTTGCCCGGCGCGAGTAAATGCTGCTGGCCGAAATACTGATCGAGATCGGTCGGCCGCATCCGCGCCGCCAACGGTTGATAGCGTGCGCCGGCGCCCTGACCGGAAAAGCTCTCAAACAAATCAGTGCTCATCGACAACAACATCGACGCCGACAGGCGGCGTGAAATTGAATAGCGTGTCCGGCAGTGTGGGATTGACCTTAACCGCACTGAAACGGATTTCGGTGCGCTGTGCGAGATTGTCTATCAAATCAAGCTCTGCAAGACCGCCACCGGAAAACAGTAATTTAAGTTCGCGAAACATCGGCTTCTGCGCTTTCGGGACCAGAGTGAACCACTCACCCGCACTGCCCTGCTCCCACTTCACGTCGTAGCGCGCACGAATCCGCACCATGTCGCCACTCAGGATCAGTGCTGGTGCATCGGCAAGCTCACCGCTGAATGCCTGTTTTGTTGCCTGCTCGAGGTCGCGATCGTAACGCCACAGTATTTTGCCGTCGGTGACGATCAGATAGGCAAAAGGTGAAGTCGTTTCCCAGCGCAAACGATTGACACGTTTTACCGCGAGCGTGCCCTCGGACGTCTGCAATATTTTGCCTTTGTCATCGCTGACCGTTTGCACGAATTGCGCTTGCAATACCGCGAGTGGCTCCAGCTTGACACCAAGTTTCTGTACGGCAGCATCGTCGGCCTGAGCGGCGTACGCACCGGCTAACAGAAACACTGCGGCGCTCAATTTACCAGAAAGATTTCGCATGTCGTGAATCGGAACTCGCAGAAAAATGGCGGGAATCAGTCGCGCGGCGGCGGGGGCGCCAACACTTCGCGACTGCCGTTGGTATTCATTTCGGTAACGATACCCGCGGCTTCCATGGTTTCGATCAAACGTGCGGCGCGGTTGTAGCCGATCCGCAGTTTGCGCTGTACCGAGGAAATCGACGCGCGCCGCGATTCGGTCACATATCGCACCGCCTCGTCGTACAGCTCGTCGGCCTCAGGATTATCGCCGCCCTCACCGCCTTCAGCAGCAAAACCGGGTACGCCGTCGTAGTTGCTGCCGTCATCGAGCAAGCCCTCGATATAGTCAGGCTCGGCGCGACGCTTCCAGTCCGCTACCACGCGATGCACTTCTTCGTCGGAAACGAATGCGCCATGGACGCGCACCGGCACACCGCTGCCGGGTGGCATGTACAACATGTCGCCGTGGCCGAGCAATTGTTCCGCACCGCCCTGATCGAGAATCGTGCGCGAATCGATGCGCGACGAAACCTGAAAACCAATCCGCGTCGGAATATTGGCCTTGATCAAACCGGTGATGACGTCGACGGACGGCCGCTGCGTCGCAAGAATTAAGTGAATGCCAGCGGCGCGCGCTTTCTGGGCGATACGCGCAATCAACTCTTCCACTTTTTTACCGACAATCATCATCATGTCGGCGAATTCATCGATGACGACCACGATCATCGGCAATGTGTCGAGCGCTGGCGCCTTCGCAACTTCAGCACCCGCTTCGTAACTTTCTTCCGGCTTGAAGAACGGATCGAGAATCGGCGCGCCTGCCATGCGCGCATCGAGAATCTTGCGATTGAAACCCGCGAGGTTGCGCACGCCCATCGCCGCCATCAATTTATAGCGCCGCTCCATTTCCGCCACACACCAGCGTAGGCCGGAGGCAGCATCTTTCATATCGGTGATGACGGGCGCCAGCAAGTGTGGAATACCTTCGTAGACCGAGAGCTCCAGCATTTTCGGGTCGACCAACAGCATTCTCACTTCAGCCGGTGTCGCCTTGTATAACAGGCTCAGCAACATCGCGTTGACACCTACCGATTTACCCGAGCCTGTAGTACCCGCCACCAGCAAGTGCGGCATGCGCGCCAGATCGGCGACAACCGGCTCGCCGCTGATGTCGTGGCCGAGCGCCAGCGTGATCGGCGATTTGGCCTCGCTGTAGGCGCGCGACGCAAGCACTTCGCGGAAATTCACGACTTCACGGTCCTCGTTCGGAATTTCGATACCGATTACCGACTTGCCAGGTATGACTTCAACGACACGCACACTGACAACGGCGAGCGAGCGCGCGAGATCTTTTGCGAGATTGGTTATTTTGCTGGCCTTAGTGCCCGGCGCAGGTTGAATCTCAAAACGTGTAATCACCGGGCCCGGCAATACCGCGACTACCTCCGCCGTCACACCAAAATCGGCGAGTTTGATTTCCAGCAGCTTCGACATCGCCTCCAGCGTTTCCTGCGAATAACCGCGCTTGTGCGAGCGATCGACGAGGTCCAGCAGGTCCAGCGGTGGCAATGTGCTGCCGGCGTCGAACAGCGACTGCTGGCTTTCCTTGATTACTTTCGCGGGCTTCGGCGGTGCGGGCGGCGGCGCCGGCTTTTCAATCTTGGGCGGCGGTCGATCGCGGTCGCGCGCTATCTGACGCACGACATGCTCCTCGCGCTCCTTGCGCTGTTCACGGTCGCCAAGATCCCGCACGACCTTTTCTTGTTTGCGCTGGTACCAGTCCAAGCCTTTTTCGTAGGTGTGAAGAATCCACGCGCCGAGTCGATCCATCAGCTGCAGCCACGACAGATCGGTAAATACCGTCAGACCAAACAAAAACACTGCGAGCAACAACAGACGCCCACCGACTCCGGAAAATGCGCTGAGCACCGCCCCGCCAACCGCCTGCCCGAGCACTCCTCCGGCACCGAATGGCAATGCGCTCTTGCCGCCACTCATATTGGCCAATGCAGTCGCAGCGATCATGATCAGCGTCAGACCAATCAATCGAAGCACAAAACCGGCCCAGTCAAAGCCGCCTTCCCGCTCGCGATCGCGGTACAACACCCAGGCACGATAGCCCAGTAAAACCGGGAACAGATAGGCCATATAGCCAAACAGGGAGAAACAAACGTCGCCGATCCAGGCACCGGCCGGACCACCCGCGTTGTGTATACGCTCGCCGCCGGTACGCGACCAACCCGGGTCCTCCGGGTGATAGGTGACCAGCGCCATCAGCAGATACAGGCAAACCGCGACGAAACCAATGAAGCCGCCCTCGCGCAAACGCAAGCGACGCCGGTCGAACACAGGGGTCCGGGTTGGGGTGGAACTGGTGGATTTGCTCAAGCGTGATTTCCGGTAGTGCCGGCCCCGATTCAACTCTCACCAACACCGGCGAGCAGTGATAGCAGGACTCGATCGAAGCTATAAAAACTGTTGACTTGGCAGATGAAAAAGCGGGGGCATAGTATCACTCGTCAACGTTTTTTACCGCAACGCGGCCGACGTTGAGTTTTGCGGCAGCGTACGCAGTTCCAGTATCATCAACCCTAATTAGTCGTCAGCGTGGAAGTTTTTGACATGAGCACAACTCAACATCATCGCCTGATCATTCTCGGTTCCGGCCCCGCCGGCTACACCGCTGCCGTTTACGCAGCACGCGCCAATCTCAATCCGGTTGTTATCACCGGCATGCAACAGGGCGGTCAATTAACGACCACTACCGAAGTTGACAACTGGCCGGGCGACGTCGAGGGCTTGCAAGGTCCGGATCTGATGGTGCGCATGCAACAACACGCTGAGCGCTTCAAT
>JBEVMI010000389.1:0-3984 GCA_040508685.1 Spongiibacteraceae bacterium | reverse complement strand
GATTTCCACCTTCAACGCTTCCGGCGTCGGCTGGCTCAGGCCGGTGAGAATGCCGAGGCCGCCGGCGTTGGATACTGCCGAGGCCAGCTCTGCAATACCGACGCGCATCATGCCGCCCTGCACGATGGGATGTTCGATGCCAAGCAATTCGGTAATGCGGGTTTTAAAGGCCATGTAAATTACCTCTGAAAACTGGATGAAAATAAATTTCGAATTTTGCCGCCGCAGCAATGCGCGACTGCAAAACAATTTGTCGATAACAGTTAAATACGTTCGATGATGATCGCCGGCGCCATGCCGCCGCCCGCACACATCGTGATCAAGGCACGTTGCAGGCCACGACGTTCCAGCTCATCCAGCGCAGTGCCGATCAGGATCGAACCGGTGGCGCCGATAGGATGACCGAGTGCCATCGCACCGCCGTTCACATTCACCTTGTCGCGATCGAGATTGAGGTCGCGAATGAATTTTTCGGCGACGACCGCGAACGCTTCATTGATTTCGAACAAGTCGATGTCGGCGATGGTGAGGCCGGCCTGCGCCAATACTTTTTTCGCGGCGGGCACTGGTGCATTCAGCATCAACGTCGGGTCATCGCCCATGTTGGTGGCGGCGAGAACACGCGCGCGCGGCTTCCAACCGTGGGCTTTGGCATAAGCCGGCGACGACAACAGCAGAGCGCCGGAGCCATCGACTACGCCCGACGAATTGCCGGCGTGATGCACGAACTGCAGATCGAGTTTCCGGAATTTCTTCAGCAGCAGCTGACGGAACGTGGTGCCCTGCTCGTCCATCGGCGTATCGGCCAGGGCCATGAACGACGGATTCAGTTTGCCGAGATCGGCCAGCGTGGTTTGCGGGCGAGGGAATTCTTCGCGATCCAGCGCCAGCGAACCATCGTCGCGATATACCGGGATCAGCGATTTTTTGAAGTGGCTATTTTTGATGGCGTGATCGGCGCGCTGCTGCGATACCAGAGCGATCTGGTCGCAAGCTTCGCGGCTGATGCCTTCGAGCGTTGCAATCGCGTCGGCGCAGATACCCTGGTGCGGTTGCGGATGCATTTCACGCAGGACGAGGTTGCCGGTATCCATGAACGGCGACGGCGGTTGTGCGCTCGGTAAGGCGTAGGTCGACATCATTTCGGCGCCGCCGGCAATGACGACACTTTCAAACCCGGCCTTGATGGTGGCTGCCGCGAGATTGACGGCGGTGATGCCAGAGCCGCAGAAGCGGTCGAGGGTCATGCCGCTGGAGCGCACGTCATAACCGGCGGCCAATGCCGACATGCGGCCGAGGTCATTGGTTTGCAGGCCGCGCTGGGTGCTGCAACCCCAGATCACGTCATCGACATCGGCGGTGTTGAGATCGTTGCGCTGCGCCAGCGCCTTCAATACCTGGGCGCCGAGCTGTTGCGGGTGGATGCCGGACAGGGCGCCTTTGCCAGGTTTGCCAATGCCGCGCGGGGTGCGGACGGCGTCGATGATCCATGCGTCTGACATGATGTGAACCTCTGGTGGGTAAACCGGTTTGTTATCTTGCCCGTGTGCGGCCCCAAGGGCGGCCAGCGTTCAGAAATTCTCGGAGTTTTAGCGGATAGCCGCAATGATGGTAGCCAACAAAAAAATTAACCGTAAATGACAAGGGCCATCATAACCCTTTGCGGTAGACGTACGGGGCGACGCCGGTCCAGCCTTTGAACGCACGGATAAACGCACTGGATTCCGAATATCCGGCGCGATAGGCAATCTCCTCGATCGAAAAACCCGGTTTGCCAAGGTAATACAGCGCGATGTCGCGCCGCAGACGGCTTTTGACCTCCTTGAACGAGGTGCCCTCCTCCATCAACCGGCGCCGCAGGGTCTGCGGGTGGATCTGCAGGGTCGTCGCCACCTCATCCAGTTCGGGCATTGTCGTGAAACTGCCGCGCAGCATTTCACGCACGCGCATAGCCCAGTTCGCATTGCGGTAGTACAGAGTCAGCAAAGACAGCATTGGATACCGCAGCAGGCGGCGCAGTGTCGCCGCATTTTGCCGCAGGTGGCGTTCCGTGGTGGCAAGCGGAAATACCAGCTCCGAATACGGCTGCTCAAAGTGAATCGCGCCACCCAGCCACAGCAGTCGGTACTCCGCGGCCTGCTCAGGTGGCGCATAGGTAAAATTGGCGGCGATCAACGGCACATGGGCTTGGATCAGCCAACACGACAGCCGATAGATATTGAACAGAAAATTTTCGACGGGGTAGGCCGCCATCGGCGCGGCCGGATCCTTCGGGAGTAAACGCAGCGTCAGCGTCTCGGAGCCGGGAATCAGCTCAAAGCCACAGCCGATATCGAACAACCCATAAAAGCGGCCGAAACGACTCAATGCATGACCGAGGTTTTCGCAGCTGATGACGGCGTGACACATCATCGCCCAACTGCCGACGGGCAGCGGCGCCGCACCATAACCGACCAGCTCATCCTGCATGGCCGCCACCGTATTGGTGTGCAGATCCGCGAACTGTTCGGCTGCAATGCGGGCATTCGGCAATTCCAGCAGGCGCGGTGAAATACGGCTGCTGCGCAGCAGCTGCATGACATCGATGTCCCTTTCTGCAGCCTTCTTCAGCATCGGCGGCACAAAACTCATCGAGATCGAAATGTTGCTCGTCGCTTTCTGTGTCATCCGCCGGGGCCAGTCGTTGTCATTTACCGTCAATTATTTTGTAGGCATACGTCATTGTGCGGCAAGACCCGAGACCGGAAACTGTCAATCGACATCCACCGCCGGGCGGATGGCGCCGATGTGGCGTGCGGCCAGCGGTATTCACGGGCAAACAATGTATTTACCATTTGCCCTCTATTCCTAACCTGACAATGAGTGGCGGCTTGTGAAAACACGTATTACTGAAATGCTGGGTATCGAATACCCGATCGTACAGGGCGGCATGATGTGGGTTGGCCGTGCGGAACTGGCAGCTGCGGTTTCCAATGCCGGCGGCCTTGGCATTCTCACCGCGCTGACGCAACCGACCCCCGAAGCGCTGCGCACCGAAATTCGCCGTTGCCGCGAAATGACCAGCAAGCCGTTCGGCGTCAACCTCACCATTCTGCCCGCGATCAAACCGCCGCCGTACGACGAGTATGTGAAGGTCATCATCGAAGAAGGCATCAAGATCGTCGAGACCGCCGGTCGCAGCCCGAAAGAATTTATACCCGGCTTCAAAGCCGCGGGCGTCAAAGTCATTCATAAATGTACCGCTGTGCGTCACGCCCTCAGCGCCGAACGCGCCGGTGTTGATGCCGTCAGCGTCGATGGTTTTGAATGCGCGGGCCATCCGGGCGAAGACGATGTCGCCAACCTCGTATTGCTGCCCGCGGCATTCGCCAAGCTGAAAATCCCGATGCTCGCATCCGGCGGTATCGGTACCGGCAGTCAGATGGCTGCATGCCTGATGCTCGGCGCCGAAGGTGTGAATCTGGGTTCGCGTTTTGTCGCCACCGTCGAAGCACCGGTGCACCAGAACATGAAACAGGCCATGGTCGATTCCGACGAAACGCAAACGACGCTGATCTTCCGCTCGCTGCGCAATACCAGCCGCGTGTTCACCAACTCGATTTCCAAACAGGTCGTCGACATCGAAGCGCAACCGGGTGAAACCGATTTCGCCGACATTCAACCGCTGGTCGCCGGTGTGCGCGGTCGCGAGCGCTGCATTGAAGGCGGCGATATCGACGACGGCATCTGGACTGTCGGCACCGTGATGGGCCTGATCGACGATATCCCTACCTGCGAAGTATTGATCAATCGCATGGTGAAGGAATGCCGCGAAGTGATCGAAAGCCGGTTGAATCTGTTTCGCTAAGCTCGAATAGTTTTAGAAAGTAGCGGCAGATCGCAATGGCCTGCCGCCGCGCCACCACCAAATATTCAATTAGCGCGCTGACAAAACGCGTGCGCCCTCGCAAGAAAGCCTGTTCTTCCGCAGTTTATAGTGCCCCC